>DATJHN010000200.1:0-3222 GCA_035493915.1 Bordetella sp. | reverse complement strand
GGCCCTGCGGGTCGACCACGCGGCGAAGGACGAGTTCTTCTTCCGCGTCGATTTCGCGTTCGGCCAGCCAGGCGCGCAGGTGATCGGGGGTGTCGAAGACCGCGCTGATGTCGGCGCGCGCCGCGCCTTCGCGCAGGACGGAAGCATCGGCGCGCTCGCCCAAGGCAAGCGCCAGCGCGTCGATCAGTATGGACTTGCCGGCCCCGGTTTCGCCGGAAAACACGGTGAAGCCGGCGCCGAAATGGATATCGGCCTTTTCCACGATGACGAAATCCCGGATATGCAGCGTGCGCAACATGACGGCGTTATTCCCCGCTATCCGTGGCCTGCGGCATCAGATTCCAGTGCAGCTTGCGGCGCAGAGTCGTAAAAAAGCTATAGCCTTCGGGATGCAGGAACCGGATGGTATGCGGCGCGCGTCGGACGACGATGCGGTCGCCAGGCTGCAGGTCCGACCATGTCTGCATGTCGAAATGGCAGGATGCGCCGTGTTCGACGCGGCCCATGCCCGTCAGGGTCATGGTCAGCTCCCCGTTGTCGGGGATGACGATGGGCCGGTTGGACAGGGTTTGCGGCGCGACCGGCACCAGCAGCATGGCCTGCAGGCCGGGATGCAGGATGGGGCCATTGGCCGACAGCGCGTAGGCCGTGGATCCGGTCGGGGTAGCGACGATCAGGCCGTCCGCCCGCTGGGTATACATGAAAGTGCCGTCCAGCTCGACCCGGACTTCGATCATGCCGCCGCGGCCCGCGCGATTCAGCACCACATCGTTCACGGCCGAGGCCGAGAACATCTGCTGGTCACCGCGCCAGATGCTGCCTTCCAGCAGCATGCGATCTTCCGCCTTGAAGTTGCCTTCCAGGACGCGCGCCAGGGCGTTCTTGGCGTCGTGCAGCGGGATGTCGGTAATAAAGCCCAGCCGGCCGTGGTTGACGCCGATCAGGGGCACGCCGTAGGGTGCCAGATAGCGGGCCGCCCCCAGCATCGTGCCGTCGCCGCCCATGACGACGGCCAGATTGGCGCGCTGGCCGATCTCGTCCAGATCCGCAAGGGGAAATTCCGTCAGGCCGGTATTATGGGACGTGTCCTTTTCGATCAGCACGCCGCGGCCTTCCGTGGTCAACATCTGAGCCAAGGCGCGTAACGGCGCGTCCAGTCCGGTGTCCTGGTACCTGCCGATAAGGGCGACGGTCGGGAAATGCATGGCTGGAAGCGGGCGTCCGGTGTTGGTTTAGGCTAGGATTCAACGATTATATGGGGCCATATTTGCCTTTGCGGGACAAAATTGCCACCGTTGCAAAAAAGATTCCATAAAATACCTCCATGGACGACCGCGCACGCGCACTGCTCAAGGCGTTGATCGAACGCTACATCGCCGATGGCCAGCCGGTTGGATCGCGCACGCTTTCTAAGGTGTTCGATCTTTCGCCGGCCACGATACGCAATGTAATGGCGGACCTGGAAGAGTCCGGCCTCATCCATAGCCCGCATACTTCCTCCGGGCGCATTCCCACGCCGCGGGGCTATCGGCTTTTCGTCGACTCCCTGCTGGCGGTCCGCAGCTACGATATCCAGCCCGAACACATCCGCGAAAGCTTGCCGGCCGCCGAGCCCGCGCGCGCGGTCAATGCCGCGGCGGCCCTGTTGTCCAATCTGACCCAGTTCGCTGGCGTCGTGCTCACGCCCAAGCGCGCCCACGTCTTCAGCCAGATCGAATTCATCCGCCTGTCCGACAAGCGCGTGCTGCTGATCATCGTTACCCCGGACGGCGATGTGCAGAACCGCATCCTGTTCGTGCAGCGCGACTATGCCGAACACGAATTGCTGGAAGCCGCGAATTTCTTCAACGTCCATTTCGCCGGCAAGTCCTTCGATGCGGTGCGGCGCACGCTGGCGACGGAATTGGGGCAACTGCGCGACGACATCTCCCGCCTGATGCAGGCGGCGGTGGAAGCCGGCACCGAAGCCGTGGAAGACGGCGATGTGATGGTGATTTCCGGCGAACGCAAACTGCTGGACGTGACGGACATCGCCTCGGACATGGACCGGCTGCGCAAGATGTTCGCGCTTTTTGAAAAGAAAACCGATCTGCTCCAGCTGCTGGATGTGTCCAGCCGCGCGCAGGGCGTGCAGATCTATATCGGCGGCGATTCCCAACTGGTGCCGCTGGAAGAGGTCTCCGTCATCACGGCGCCGTACGGCGTCGATGGCAAGGTGGTGGGGACGCTGGGCGTGATCGGCCCCACCCGCATGTCCTATGAGCGCGTCATTCCCATCGTCGACATCACGGCACGCCTGCTGTCGAACGCCTTGAGTCATAACCACTAATAAAACCCGGCGGTCCCGGCGGGGGCCGGCACGGCTGGCGAGGTGTCCGCGTGTTCCTGCGTGCGTTCAAGTATTTATGGCCCGAGCGTTTCCTGCCGGAACCCGAGCAGGCCGATCCTTTCTCCGAGCAGACGCCATCCGGTCCCGGCAAGACCGGCGTGCTGTTGATCAATCTGGGTACGCCGCAAGCTCCGACGGCCAGGGAAATCCGCCGCTATCTGGGCGAATTCCTGGCCGATCCCCGCGTCATCGAAATCCCGCGCTATCTCTGGTGGCCCATTCTGCACGGCCTGGTCCTGACGCTGCGGCCCAAGAAGCTGGTGCCGCGTTATAGCGGCATCTGGATGGACGAGGGATCGCCGCTCATGGTCTACAGCCGGCGCCAGGCCGACGGTCTGGGCCGGCTGCTGGCACAGCGCGGCATCCAGGCCGAGGTGGGGCTGGGCATGCGCTACGGCAGTCCATCCGTGGCCGACGCCATCGACGACTTGCGCCGGCGCGGTTGCGAACGCATCCTGGCGGTGCCTATGTATCCGCAATATGCGGCCAGCACGACCGCAACCGCCGTGGACGCGGTGACCAGCCATGCGGCGCGCCTGCGCGACCAGCCGGAACTGCGCTTCATCAAGCGCTTCCACGAGGACGCCGGCTATCTGGGGGCGGTGGTGGGGCGCATTGAAAATTACTGGCGCGAGCATGGCCGGCCGCAGAAGCTGGTGCTGAGCTTCCATGGCCTACCGCGTTATTCGGTAGAGCTGGGCGATCCCTACTACCAGGAATGCCTGCGCACCGGCCGCCTGCTGCGCGAACGCCTGGGGCTGATGCCGGAACAGGCGCTGGTCACGTTCCAGAGCCGTTTCGGCTCGGCGCGCTGGCTGGAACCCTACACCGAG
>DATJHN010000199.1:0-11016 GCA_035493915.1 Bordetella sp. | reverse complement strand
GCCGATTCGCTCGAACAACTGCTGGCCGACCTCGTCTTCCAGTTGGCGTATCTGGTGAGAAAGCGTCGATTGCGTCACATGCACGCGCTCGGCCGCCCGCGTGAAACTCAACGAACCCGCCAGCGCAATGAAATACCGAATATGCCGAAGTTCCATTGCCTGAACGCCCCAATGATCGATGCCATCAATGATAAGTCATCAAATTAATCATTTTTAGCTTCGCAGAACCCGGAATAGGCTTGCAGCCATCGCATTCAGCGCTCAGCCCGCATCAGGGACACATTCATGGCGAAGGTATTGGACGGCATCACCGTCATCGAGCAGGGAACATTCATCACCGGACCCGCCGCCGGCATGCTGCTGGCCGACCTCGGGGCCGAAGTCATCAAGGTCGAGCAACCCGGCACCGGCGATCCTTTCCGCGCCTTCAAGGGCGGTCTGTACAGCCCCCACTACCAAACCTACAACCGCAACAAACGCAGCATCGAACTCAACACCAAGGACCCGGCCGACGCGCAATTGTTCGACGACCTGATCCGCGACGCCGACGTCTACATCCAGAACTTCCGCCCCGGCGCCGCCGATCGCCTGGGCGCCGGGGAAGAACGCCTGCGTGCCTTGAACCCGCGTCTGGTCTACTGCGCCATCAGCGGCTTCGGACAAACTGGCCCGGCCGCCGGCCGCCCCGCCTACGACACCGTGGCCCAGGCTGCCAGCGGTTTCCTGAACTTGTTGGTGAACCCCGCCAACCCGCGCGTGGTTGGGCCCGCCATCGCAGACTCACTTACCGGCTTCTACGCTGCCTACGGAATCCTGGGCGCACTGGTCGAGCGCGCCCGCACCGGCGTCGGCCGCAGTGTGGAGGTGTCCATGCTAGAGGCCATGTGCCACTTCAACCTGGACGCCTTCACTCACTTCTTTTCGGAAGGCGAGGTAATGGGCCCCTACAGCCGGCCCAGCGTCTCGCAGTCCTACGCATTGGCCTGTGCGGACGGCAAGAAACTGGCCCTGCATATGTCGTCTCCGGAGAAATTCTGGCGCGGTTTGTCGAACGCCATGGAGCGCCCCGACATCCTGCAGGACGCGCGATTCTCCACACGCGAAGGGCGCATCGCCAACCAGGACCAGCTTATCGACATACTCGGCGGCGTCTTCGCCACACGTCCGCGTGACGAATGGTGCCGGCGGCTGGCGGCGGAAGACGTACCGCACGCGCCCATGTATGACACGGCCGAGGCGCTGCAAGATCCGCAGGCCAAACACCTACAGTTGGAGATTGAAGGCACGCACTCGTTATTGGGTGCCTGGCGCACCGTGCGCTCGCCGGTCAGCTTCGACGGCAAGCGTTCGGACACCGTAACGCCCCCGCCTGTGCTGGGCGAACACAACCAGCAAATCCGTGACGAGATCGCTCGCGCCGCGAAGAAGAAACGAATCGAGAAGACGAACCACACCAAGGATCCGGCATGAAGATAGGCAAGGCAACCATCCCCCGCACCGCCATATGCACCTCTGACGAGCACGCCATCGTCGTTCGCGGCGAAGATCTTTGCCGCGACCTTATCGGCCGCATATCCTTTACGGACTACTTCCACTTGCTGGTTACCGGACGCCGCCCCGATGCCGCCGCCACGGCGGTGCTGGACGCGACATTGGTCGCCATCGCCGAACACGGCTTCGTCCCCAGCGTGCTGGCTGCGCGCATGACGCTGGCGGCGGCGCCCGACGCCATGCAGGGCGCCGTCGCGGCCGGGCTGCTGGGATGCGGCTCGGTCATCCTGGGCGCCTCGGAAACCGCAGGCAAGCTGTTCGCGGAAATCAAAGAACTGGCCGAGGGGCAGGGCTTGGACGTGGACGCCGCGGCCCTGGCCACGCTGAAACGCTATCGCGCCGAGGGCAAGGCCATTCCGGGTTATGGGCATCCGCTACACAAAGACCGCGACCCGCGCGTGGCGCGGTTGTTCGAAGTAGCACGGGAGTGTGGATCGGGCCTGACCTATATCGATATCGCAGAGGCCGTGGAGCGGCAGATTCCCGAAGCCGTCGGTAAAACACTGAAGTTGAACGTGTCTGCTGCTATCCCGGCAGTGTTGCTGGGCGCGGGGTTTCCGCTGCAGGCGCTACGCGGCGTGCCGCTACTTGCTCGCACCGCCGGTCTTATCGCGCATCTGAATGAAGAGTTGCAGCAAACAGCCGGTTTCGCGCTGTCGTACCAGGCCACGCGCGAGCTGCAATACGACGGCGAACTTCCCGCTGGCTTCGGAACGAAGGACCACTGAACGCGCGCCAGAAGTTAATACCCGCGAGGCCTGCACGCCGCGCCAAGAAACACAAAAGCACGCAAACATAAAACGAGGAGATAAACACCATGGGTATATTCAAATCAGCCGGCACCGACATGGCGCGGCGGGCGCTAACCGTCCTGATCCTGGGCGCTGGCGCCATATGCGTCGCACCCATGCAGGCGCGCGCGGCGGATTACCCCTCGCACCCGATCAGGATGATCGTGCCGTTCGGTGCGGGCACCACCACCGACACCGTGGCGCGCGTCGTAGGCGACGCCATGGCCAAGTCGCTGGGGCAGCCGATCATCATTGAAAACAAGTCGGGTGCTGGCGGGTCGATTGGTACGGAATACGTGGCTCATTCGCAGCCTGACGGCTACACGCTGGTCATGGGAACGGTAGGCACCCATGCCATCAACCCGGCGCTTTTCCACGAGCTGGGCTATGACGCAATCAAGGATTTCGCACCTATTGCAATGGTGGGCTCTACCCCCACGCTGCTGGTGGTAGGCGCCTCGTCGCCCTTTCACACATTGAAGGATCTTGCGGCGGCCGCTGCCAAGCCGCCCGGCATCAGCTTTGCCTCGGCGGGTACTGGCACGTCCGGCCATCTGGCGGGTGAGCTGTTGAAGTCCTACCTGGGCGGCACGATGGTTCATATCCCCTACAAGGAAGGCAGCCAGGCGCTGACCGACGTCATGTCCGGCCAGGCTCAGTTCATGTTCTACCACCCCATTGCCGTGTTGCCGCATATCAAGTCCGGCAAGCTGCGCGCGCTGGGTTCGTCGGGATTACAGCGGAGCGCTGCGGCGCCTGATGTGCCGACGATTGCGGAGCAGGTGGGCGGGAACTTTGATTTGGTTGCGTGGTTCATGATGTACACGCCTGCCGCTACGCCCGCGCCGGTGCTGCAAAAACTGCGTGATGCCGCGACGGCTGCTCTATCGAACCCGCAGGTCGAAGCAATGCTGCAAACGCAGGGGGTCGAGAAGAGTACCGTGACTACTGCTCAATTAGATAAATTCGCGCAGGACGAGTTGGTTAAGTGGTCAGCGCTGGTTAAGCAGTCCGGAGCGCAGGTGAATTGATCGAGTGGCCGGTAGAGTGCCGCATTCTGCCCTTGGTAACCATTCGCACTTGGCGCATAGAACGCTTTGAGATCGTATTTGCGCTACGGCGGCTCTAATTTATGCCGTAGCGATGAAGCGCGCCGGTGTTGCCGAAACCCCAATCGAACAGGCCGCAATTGCCCTTGATGTCGTAGAAATCAATGATGTTGTCCTGCGTCGTCCAGAATTGGACTTTGCAGTTCTCCGTCACCTGGTTCGACTGGTAATAGGTGGTGTGGACGGGTTGCCCGGACGAGGTGTCCATGCTGCTCCCGGTCACGTTCTGCGTGGTGTAGCTCGATCCCACCCGGACGAATAGATAGGTTGTCTGGCCGTAAAGCTTGTCATCAGGCTTGACCGAGGTCTCTTTGCCGATCATGAAAGGCTTTCCGAATCGCGCATAAGCTTCCTTGATATCTTTCCCCATCAGCTGGTTTGCAGAGTCTCTTTCGGGCGCCACGACAGAGCACCCTGCGGACAATACGGAAAGCAGAACGACGGATATCAGTTTCGGGCGAAAAGACACGACATCTCCTTGTTGTGGCCGCTATTGGACGAGGACGTGCCTTGCGCACGGCGTAATGAAATTCGTCGATATGATACTACTCGGTCTATGATACTGCTCGGTCTACTTTGGAATCAATCAGAATTCGCCGCTGATTAGTTCGGTATGGCCTGAGATTGAATGAGCTGCCAGTCTTAGCTGGTGGGGGTATCTGAATCGAGAGGTATCTGCGGATACCCCCAAAACCACCCCTATTCGGGCTGGACCGCAATGGATACGTTGGACCACGCCGGAAAGAAAAAACCCCGTAGACGCTTGTTTCTACGGGGCTTTGGGACTTCCTAGGATTCGCCAGGATATGTTCTTGGCGGACAGAGGGGGATTCGAACCCCCGATACGCTTTTGACGTATACACGCTTTCCAGGCGTGCGCCTTCAACCGCTCGGCCACCTGTCCTGATCTTGTACCGCTAAGGTCGGGGGGAACCCGACCTGAAAACTGCGCTAAGGTCGGGGGGAACCCGACCTGAAAAACGGCAGCCTGCGATTCTAGCAGAATCTTACGTCGCCTGCCCTTCCGTACGCGCCTGGGCCGCCATGATGCGGTCCAGCGCATTCCCAAAGGCACGTCGATCCGCCTGGCCGAGAACCGCCGGACCCCCGGTGTCGACGCCGGCGCTGCGTAGTTCTTCCATCATGTCCCGCATCGACAGGCGCTCGCGGATGGTATCGACGGTGTAGCGCTCTCCGCGCGGATTCAGCACGAGCGCGCCTTTTTCCAGCACCTGCGCGGCCAGGGGAATATCGCCGGTAATCACCAGATCGCCCTCACGGACGTGTTGAACGATATGGTCGTCCGCCACATCGAACCCACGCGGCACCTGCACGGCGCGGATCCAGGGCGATGGCGGCGTGCGCAACATCTGGTTGGCCACTAGCGTCAGGTGCCGCTGCCATCTCTGCGCCGCGCGGTACAGAATGTCCTTGATGACGGCGGGACAGGCGTCGGCGTCGACCCAGATATGCATGACTTAGCCTTTCAACGCATCGTCCAGCAATGTATTGATCAAATCATTGACGCTGACGCCGTCGGCATCCGCCTTGGCGCGCAAGGCGTCGATCAGGGGCTGCCGCAGCTTGACGGGGAACGACACCAGGCCGGCTGCCTGGTCCAGCCGGCGTTGTTCGCGACGATCCGGCACGGGCGCGGTGCCGGCATAGCGGCCCGGAGGCGTAGCGGCATTGAGCTTGCCCATCAGTTTCAGGGCTTTGTTTTTCTCGAGATCGGTCTTTTTCATGGGAAATCCGGAAGGCGTGGCAGGTGCGGCACACAGGGTGCCGCCGCCATGCTTGTACCACGTTCCGAAATGCCGCCCGTCTAGTCCGCTTGCACCTTCGCGTCGCGCGCCATGATGGTAGAAGGAACCCCGTTGCGTGGAGAACTGCGTATACAGGGCGACCCAATCGTCGCAGACCACATCGGTCCGGCTAGGGCCTGACGCGACGGGGCGAGCCAAAAAATTCGAGCCGCTGTAACCCGGTTGCCAGTTCTGGCGAACTAACTCATATACCTACCCCCCGATCCTGAAGCGGTAGCGGAAATGAGAACCCAAGATCTGGTATCCAGGCTCGCGGTCGACCTGATGCCGGTCGAACGCGACGCCGTCCCCAAAAAACTCAATCGGGCGCTGAGCGCCGGCTTGGCCGGCAATGCAATCCTTTTGGTGGCGCTCTACGGCTTCGGCAGCGACATGCCGCAACAGATGTTGACGGGTATGTTCTGGGTGAGGCTGGCGTTTCCCTTGGCCATCATCGCGGCGGCATTGAAACTCGCGGAGCGTCTGGCCCGGCCCGGTGCCCCGGTAAGGCTTGCGTGGTTCGCAACCATTCTGCCCATCGCCGTGATGCTGCTACTCGCCGCCGCGATCGTAGTCGCGACGCCTGCGGAATACCGGCTGCAGTTTGTCCTTGGCAAAACATGGTGGACCACGACGGCCAGTGCTGTTCTGCTGTCGCTGCCCTCGCTTGCCGCGGTCATGTATGCCATGAAGGGGCTTGCGCCCACGCGTCTCACGGTGGCCGGCGCCGGCGCCGGTGTGCTGGCCGGCGCGCAGGGCCTGCTCGTGTATTCACTGTATTGCTCGGAAGTGCCCCTGCCGTTCTGGAGCCTCTGGCATGTACTCGCGATCGGCATCACGGCGGGTATAGGTGCCGGACTCGCCCCGAACTACCTTCGATGGTAGAAGGCCACGTAAAATCCGCAAAAACTCTCGCGACGCACAGCCGTAGCCCCTTATGAACCGAGCACCGCAGAATGGATCGCCAGCAGAGTCCGCCGAGACCCGGCTAAGAGCCCTGTTGCTGGCTGGCCTGGACGGCAATGCGCAGGCATATCACGCATTTCTGCAAGCGTTGGGCGCCCACCTGCGGGCTTTTTTGCGCAGGCGGCTCTACCGTCTGCCGGATGATATCGAGGATATCGTCCAGGAGATATTGATCGCCGTGCATAACGGGCGCCACACCTACCTGCCTGAACAGCCGCTGACAGCCTGGACCCACGCCATCGCGCGTTACAAGGTGGCCGATTATCTGCGCCACCGGTCGCGCCATGAAGCGCTGCACGAACCGCTGGACGATCAACAGGAGATTTTCGCGGAATCCGATGAAGAAGCCGCGCAGGCTCGGCGCGACGTCGACAAGCTGCTGGCGCAGTTGCCGGATCGGCATCGCCTGCCCATCCTTCACGTCAAACTGCAGGGGCTGTCGGTGGCCGAGACCGCGCAACTTACGGGGCTGTCGGAATCGGCGGTCAAAGTGGGCGTGCATCGCGGGCTCAAGGCACTTGCCGCAAAGATACGAGGCACGCTATGAAGACGAACGACATGATTTCGCTGTTGGCCGCCAACGTCGCGCCCGTGGACCGCGGCGCCTTGGCACGCCGCTATCGCTGGTCGCTGCTGTTGGGAGGACTGGGCTCGGTATTGCTGATGGCGGTGACTTTCGGCATTCGGCCGGACATCCGTACGATGCTGGTCACGCCGCTGTTCTGGGCCAAGCTGGCATTCCCCGCCTGCGTGGCCGCGGCCGCGCTGCTGACGACCGCCCGCCTGTCGCGCCCCGGCATGCGGGTGGGGCGCGGCTTTCAACTGCTGGCCGTACCGGTGGCGGTGATCTGGATTGCCGCCGCGGTGATGCTGCTCATCGCGCCGGCACCGGAGCGCCTGCCCATGATCCTGGGCGCAACCTGGCGCACCTGCCCGTTCAATATCACGCTGCTATCGATACCGACCTTCATTGGCGTGTTCTGGGCCGTGAAAGGCCTGGCGCCCACGCGCTTGCGCACCGCGGGTGCGACCGCGGGACTGCTGGCCAGCTCCATTGCCACCATTGCCTACTGCCTGCACTGCCCGGAAATGGGTGTGGCGTTCTGGGCGGTCTGGTATGCGGCCGGCATGGCGATTCCTGCCGTATTGGGCGCGCTGTTGGGGCCCAAGCTGCTGCGCTGGTAGCCTTGCCGGCACACGCGGTTCCGTCAGGAATTGCCGAGCACGACGCGAGACGTCGACAGCCGCTCTGGGAAAACGCCACGCGAACAGCAGCATATAGCCGTCGGCCGGCGCCTTGGCGACGAAATCCGAGTGGGCGAAACTGATCAAGCAGCTGGGCGGCGTGGGAACGAACTGATCAGGCCCAGCCTTCAATGCCCTGGTACGCTTCGACCGCCGCCAGCACGGTTTCCGTCTGTACCGTATGCGCGAAGCGGAATGCCTCGCCGTAGATGGTTTCGTCGGGGAATTCCGTGATCAGTACCAGCGGCACCTCTTCGCCCACGCCTTCGGTGCGCTGGACGGGAATGCCATGCATCACATCGAATCCGCGTTGCAGCGCATGGGTTTCGAACATACGCATTTGCCGCGCGTTGAACTCCACCAATCCCGGCACCCGGGCGGCCAGGCGCGCGGACACATGTTCCAGCATGGCCTTCGCCTGTGCCTCCCAGCCCGGATGATGCCGCAGGACCAGGAAAAAGCCCTTGGGCACCGTCCATAACTCGAAGCCGCGCGGCAGATAGCCGGATAGCGGCCGCGTCCACTCATGCGCGGGATAACCGTGCAGATTGATGTGCAGCTGCGCCCCGCTCATTGCGTAGGCCTTGCGACGGGCCTCCCGTTCATGCCAGGGCGCGCGCTCACGGTATGCCAGATCGTCGCCCAGCGCGGAATAACGCGCGGCATGGGACATATGGCGGGGATTGTGCTGGCACAGCTCGCGATGCAGCGCATAGCCGTCGGGGTTCTCGGACGCGAATAGCACGAAGTGCGCGCCCGGCTGCTGTTTCAGCACTTGCGCAGCGCGCAGCGCGCCGACCACGCCGGAGGTCTCGTTGGCGTGCTGGCCGCCGGAAATCACCACGGGCTTGTTCGCGCCCTTGACGTAGGTACAGAGTATGGGCCGCCCCTGGCTCGTCCGCACCGAGTACGGTTCGCCACCGACGCGCGTCATTTCATGCGCGATGCGACCGAACGACAGCGCGCCGTCCACCTGCTCCAGCAGCGGTCCCGAACCGTCGGCGACGGTTTCTTCCACGGCGGGGAAAGACTTCAATTCGACCAATACCCGCGCCGGCCCATCGACGCGTCGCACGTCCGGCACGATCTGGCCCGGTTGCAGACCGCGATTGCCCAACGGCCGTCCCGAGTGACGCTGGAAAATCTCCAGCAGGCCGAAATACAAATCCTCGTGCAAGGCTTCGATAGTGCTGAGCACCTCGTCCTCGTAGTGCAAGGAGCGCTCGATGCCGGGTATATCCACACGGATATTCAGGCGCTCGAAATACGGCTCCTTGCCGCCCCAGGGATACGCCCGCACGCTTTGCGTGATTTCAGCGAATACCTGGGAGAACTCCGTCGGCCGCGCCTCGTCCATCTCCACGCCGTCCACGCGGCCCTCGACACGTATCCACCCCGTGGGCGACAGGTCGACCACGCCCGCGTGATCCTCGGCTACCCGGTTGGGCGCGAACACGCGCGCGGTTTCGGTGCGGCCATCGGCATATGCCAGGGTCACCACGTAATGCAGATCGGCGTCGCCCGCGACAAACTCCAGGTCCACGTCCTTCAGCATCCCCGCCAGCGGATAGGCCTCCAGCGTGAAACGCCGCGCCACGGCTTCCTGGCGCACGGGGTAGCGTACCGACACCGCCTCCAGCCGATCGAAATCCACCTCTTCCAGAAAGAAATGCACCAGCGGCTTGTAGGCGCTGCGGAACACCGCCGTCACGCCGGCCGCGGCCAGATGCCGTTCCGCCGCGCGCCGCGCCGCCTCGTCCTCGAACACCCAGGCCTGCACCCGCGCGCCGCGGTATTCATCCTGCCCGAACTCACGCACCCAGGCATCCAGGGTACGGTCGATAATCCTGTCCAGCAACACAGTCATGGCTTACACCTTTCCAGTCGGATCGAGACGATCGCGCAGCCAGTCGCCCAGCAGGTTCAGTCCCAGCACGGTCAGCATGATGGCGAGCCCCGGAAACACGCTCACCCACCACGCGGTCTGCAAATACGTACGGCCATCGGCTAGCATCCCGCCCCAGCTGGGTATCGTCGGATCCACACCCAGCCCCAGGAAAGTCAGGCTGCTTTCCAGCAGGATGTTGTTGGCGACGTTCAGCGCCATCAGGATGATCAGCGGCCCCAGCAGATTCGGCACGATGTGATGGCGGATCATCGCCAGGTCGCGCACGCCGAACGCGCGCGCGGCCTGCACGAACTCGCGTTCGCGCAGGGCCAGTACCTGTCCGCGCACCAGGCGCGCATACTGCACCCACTGCGAAATGACCATGAAAAAGATCACATTGAACAGGCCGCCGCCCAGGATGGAAATAAACGTGATGGCGACCAGGATGAACGGCAGAGCCAGTTGAACGTCGGCAAAGCGCATCACGATCATGTCCCAGAAGCCGCGGTAATAACCGGCGATCAGGCCCATGACCGTCCCCAGCAAGGCACCGAAGATCACGGACACGAACCCGGCCGTCAGGGAAATCTGCCCGCCCACCACCATGCGCGCCAGCACATCGCGGCCCAGCGGGTCGGTGCCCAGGACATGCGCCAGGGACTGGAACGGCGGCGTCAATCGCGCAGCAAGGTCCATGCCCTCGCCGCCGTCGGGAAACAGCCAGCCCGAGAACAGCACGGCCAGCACCACGGCGCCCGTCAGCACCACGCCCATGACGAATTCCAGCGAACGGAAGCGGTTGCGCGAGCGTCGCTTGCCCGCCGTGTCGGTCAGCGTCGTTTGCATGGAATCATCGGATGCGGATGCGCGGGTCGACGATGCCGTAGGCGATGTCGACCAGCAGGTTGACGATAATGATCACCAGCGCCAGCACGGTGACCGAGCCCTGCAATACGGGGTAGTCGCGCGAAGCGATGGCGTCGAAGGCCAGCGTGCCCATGCCGGGCCAGTTGAAGACTTTTTCAATCACGACGATGCCGCCGATCAGGCCGCCGAACTGCAGGCCCATATAGGTGATCAACGGGATCGAGCAATTGCGCAGCGCGTGCTTGTAGAGCACCACGCGTTCGCGCAGCCCCTTGCTGCGCGCCACCATCACATATTGGGCCGACAGGGTTTCCAGCATGGTGGTGCGGACCAGGCGCACATTGGTCGCGCTCAGGATTACGCCCATGGTCAGGGCCGGCATGATCAAACTGACAGGTCCATCCCACCCCGACGGCGGCAGCAGCGGAAAGGTAATCGATAACAGCAGCACCAGCATCAGCGCCAGCCAGAAATTCGGAAAGGACAGCCCGATCAGCGAAAAAATGCGTATCGCCTGATCGGCCGCCTTGCCCTTGTGCACGGCGGCATGCACGCCCAGCGGGACGGAAATCACCAGCGACAAGGCCAGCGACACAAAGGCCAGCAGCAGCGTGGCAGGCAGCGCATCGCCGATCAGATGCGCCACCGATGTCCCACCCATGAAGCTGCGTCCGAAATCGCCCGTCACGATCCCCTGCATATACGACAGGTATTGCACCGGGAACGGCCGGTTCAGCCCCAGCGCCTGGCGGATGTTCTGCAAGTCCTGTTCGCTGACGCTGCCGGCCCCCTGG
>DATJHN010000198.1:0-13648 GCA_035493915.1 Bordetella sp. | reverse complement strand
GATTCAGCACCGAGTTACCCAGCCAGAACGCGACCGCACTGCCCGGGGCCGCCTGGCATTTGCGCAGCCCCGCCACCACGGGCGCGGCGCAGCAGGTGCACATCATGCCGGGCAGCGACATCAGGCCGCCGGCGACCACGCTGCCCATACCGTTGCCGCCCAGCGCTCGGGCAATCCATCGGCGCGGCAGCAGCGCCTGCACCGCCGATCCCAGCAGCAGGCCCAGCACCATGGCCTGCCAGATGGCCTTGCCATATGCCAGCGCGTAATCGATGGCGGCCCCTAGCGATGGCGCCGGCGCGCTGTCGGACGTACCCATCAGGATGGACGAACCGATGGAGTGGCTGCTGGCGGCGACCCACGCGCGGTTGTAGTAGGGGAACCACTTGACGTAGAACAAACCGGTAATGGCGATCAGCAGGAAGACGGCTATGCCCAGGACTGGATAGTCGGCGCGACGTGTATCGAGTGTGGTTTTCATTTTGGTTGGGAAACTGCAGTCGTATAGGGATGGCGCAGCCTGCGGCCGGACGACATTTTACGGCGCGGAGCCGGGATCGTCCTGAACGCCCGTGTGGCTGGAGAGCCACGGTTACCTCAGCCGGAAGCGCGCGTCTGCAAGGGCGCGCGGAGCAGGGACGGACACAAAGGATTTATGATGTCGTCGCCTTTACCGTCACCGCCATGAATCTGCCGTTTTCCATCCGCGAAGAATGCCCACCCGGCGCCTGCGTCTGCGACCGCGAGCGCCTGCTTTGCGATCCGCAGGGCGACGTCCGCATCCTGCAGTTGACCAAGCAGGAAGAAAAACGCCTGATCGCCCGCATCGAAGCCGTGCGCGACCTTGCGGACCTGCGGCATCTGGGAAACCGCATCCACGGGCAGTTGGGGATACGGCTGCACATCGTTCCCGGTCCCAACGAAGTACGCACCGTGCGCGGCTTCGACATTCATCTGGAAGAATGCCCCGGGCTGTGCCGGCTGACCCGCAAAAGCATCCCGGCCGCCGTGCGGCGCTGCCTGGATGCACGCCCCGACATCGCGTACGACATTCTGAACGAGCACGACCTGCTGCGCGATACTTGATATCCGTGCGCGGGTATCGCCACAGCGCGCGTAGAATGGCCGATCAGCTTTCCATCCGAACCGCTCGCTATGCCAGTGCATTATCTTCGTGCGTTGACCAGCCCGGGACGCACCACCGAAAACAACCGCAGGCTGGGACGCTCCCTGGCGTTCGTGGCAGGGGCGGCGAACGCCGGCGGCTTCCTGGCTGTGGGCCAGTACACGTCGCACATGACGGGCATCGTGTCTTCCATGGCGGACGAAACGGCGCTCGGCAATATTTCCCTGGTGGTGGCCGGCTTGTGCTCGCTGCTGGCCTTCATGAGCGGCGCGGCGGTCTCCGCCATCCTGGTCAACTGGGGACGGCGCCGCGGCGCGCACAGCGAATATGCCATGCCGCTCATGGTGGAAGCCGCGCTCCTGCTGGTTTTCGGCCTGCTCGGCGCGCGCCTGGAGCAGCATCGCATGTTGTTCGTACCGGCCACCGTGGGACTGCTGTGTTTCATCATGGGCCTGCAGAACGCCATCATCACCAAGATCTCCAAGGCGGATATCCGCACGACGCACATGACCGGCATCGTCACCGACATCGGCATCGAGCTGGGCAAGCTGTTGTACTGGAACATGAGCAACGACGAACCCGATGCCCGCGTGCTTGCGAACCGGCCGCGGCTGCGGCTGCTGGCGTCGCTGCTGGGCATGTTCCTGCTGGGTGGCGTGGCGGGCGCGCTGGGGTTCGGACATGCGGGCTTTATCGCAACCGTGCCGCTGGCCGCGTTGCTGATAGTCCTGGCCATTGTGCCGGTGCTTGACGACCTGGCCACACTGGGCCGGCGATCCTGAAATGCCCATGACGGCCCAGGCGGTCTTTTGATCATGCGGCGAGCCGGCAGCGCGGATCTTCCCTTGCACGGCGGGCGTGTGCCGGCCTGGCTGGGCGCGCGCATGTCGCGCCTGGGCGCGGTCATCGCGCAGGCCATCGTGCATCATTACGGCCGCGACGAATTCCTGCGCCGGCTGGCGCATCCTTTCTGGTTCCAGTCCTTTGGCGCCGTGATGGGCATGGACTGGCATTCGTCCGGCATCACCACCAGCGTGATCGGCGCGCTAAAGCGCGGCCTTGCGCCGCTATCGGGCGAACTGGGTATCCATGTCTGCGGCGGACGCGGCAATCATTCGCGCAAGACGCCGCTGGAACTTGCTGATATCGGCGACCGTGTCGGCGTGGACGGCGATGCGCTGGCACGCGCCAGCCGGCTGGTGGCCAAGGTGGACAGCGCGGCCGTGCAGGACGGCTTCGATCTCTATCTGCATGGCTTCATCGTTACCGATGACGGAAAATGGACGGTCGTGCAGCAGGGCATGAATGGCGACAGCCGCCTGGCGCGGCGCTATCACTGGCTGTCCGAAGACCTGCGCAGCTTCGTCGATGCGCCGCACAGCGCCATCGACGGCCCCAACCAGGGCCGGATAGTGAACCTGACGGATCATCGGGCAGCGGCCTCGCGCGAAGGCCAACTGGTATTGCTGCGTGAACAGAGTCCGGATTTCATCGTCACGGAAGTGGGCCTCCTGGCCGCGTCCAGGCCTGATCTGTTCGCGGACGCCGGGTCGGGGGCGGGTAGACGCGCAACGGCGGCGAAGCGGGCATCGGCGCGGCCTTCGTCTGGATCGCTCCATCCGGACGACACGAAGCAAGGGCAACTGGACCTGCCGTACATGGGCCAGCCGCCTATGTATCACTCGCCCGTGGATCTATCGCTCATGGACCAGTCGTCCGTGTATCAGTCGGCCATGGATCTATCGCCCACGGATCTATCTCCCATGGATCGGCCGTACGCGAGCCAACCTCACACGGGCCAACCGCACCTTGTCATGCCCGCGCACCACGACGTGCGTCCCAAGGACGTGAATCTGCGCCGATTGCATGGTGCGTTGGCGGCGGCCGCCGAGCGCGGTCCCGTGGATTTCGCCGACCTGTTGCTGGTGCCGGGGGTGGGTGCCCGCACCGTACGTTCGCTGGCGCTGGTCGCCGAAGTCGTGCATGGCGCGCCCTGCCGGTTTACCGATCCGGCGCGGTTTTCGATGGCGCATGGCGGCAAGGATCGGCATCCCTATCCTGTCCCCCTGGATGTGTACGACCACACCATCGACGTGATGAAAACCGCCGTCAGTCAGGCCAGGCTGGGCAACGACGAAAAGCTGGAGGCGCTGAAGCGGCTGGACCGCCAGGCTCGCCGCCTGGAACACACAGCGCGCGGTCCCGCGCTACCGGATCTCATCGAAGAGGAACGCCGCGATTCGCCCGACTATGGCGGACGCAGCGTATTCGGCTGGGAAGTCCGAGCCCATGCGGCAGCGGGCAACGAACCGCCGGAATCCGACGAATAGCGGGCACCTCGGACTGGCTTACCAGGCGAGGCGCAGACCCGCGGATATCGTGTGTCCGGCCGATACACGCTGTTGTCCTCCCAGCGGAAACACGCGGCCGATTTCGCCGTACACGCCGACGTTCCGGTTGATGACCCACGTGCCTCCGGCGGCGATCTCGCCGGACGTGTAGCCGCGCGCCTCGTCGATGCGGGTGGCGCCGCCCGGTCCTTGTATCGATTGGCTATCGGTGCCTGGCAGGCCATGCCACAGGTTGGCGCGCGCATAAGGCTGCAGCTGTCCGTGGACGCTTGTGTAATCGCCTTTCAGCCGCAGGCCCAGGCGGGCGATCACGCTGTTGCCGGGATGCTGGCGCACGGTGGCGGCGGGTATCGTGGCATCGTCGATGCGCCGGTGCGCGGCAACGATCTGCGCCTGCGGTTCGCCGGTCCAGCGCCGGCTCAGGCGCAGCGGCACACCGGCTTCCACGGAAACCAGCGTGACGCGGGCGCGGATGTCCGCGCTGCTACCGGTGACTGCGTTGGCCTTGCCGTGGTGGTAGCTGTGCTGAAGGACCGCATCGCCATACCAGCCGGCGTCGCCGGTGTGGGTCCAATACGCGCCCAGGATATTCGAGCGGCCTTGCAGGCGGCCGAGGGCGCGGTCCCGGATGCCGCCGGCATCGCCGTGGACGTGATTCCGCCAGCCCAGCGTGCCGCCGTAGATACCGGCGCGATCGTGTGTGCCGGCATACAGATCGGTGCCAAGCTGCACGCCCGATGTCCAGCCGTCGCTGCGCGGCGCGACCGTGCCCTGCTGGCGGATACGCGTGTTCCGGTCGATTACCCGGCCCCATGCGCGCCGTCGCGATGCGCCGGGATCCACGGGCACCGGCGCCGCGTCCTCGCCCTGACGCCGATGCAGATCGCCCAGCATTGCCAGGTCGGTTGCCATCAGCACGGCCGGCAGCGCCGCGTAGAGCGCCATTTCCGCGCGGTAGCTTGGGCGCACAGCCGTGGTTGCCAGGGCCGCGCGCGTGCCTGGCGGCGTGCCAGCCGTGACGTCCGCAGTGGCGACGGGCAGCGTGTCGGGCGTCACGTCCGGCGCCGCGACGGGCACCGTCGACCGCAAGTACCAACTCTCGCCGGCGCCGTTCGCATCGGCCGCGTACAGCCGGTATTCGTAGGCGCCGGCGTCGACCTGTCCACCCCGCAGGGCGAACGCATCGCGCGTGGTCTGGGCGGTGGTGGTCGCGCCGTTCATCGCGCGTATGACTTCTATGCCGTCTCCCCGTGTCGCCGCGCCCAGGCCTCCCGTGTTATGGATCGCGACAATGGTGCGGCCGCTGGCGCGGCCGCCGTCGATCACCAGGCGATCGGTCGGACTGTCGCTGCCCCCCAGCGACGTGCGCAGGTGCAACAGGCCGCCATGGCCGACGTAATCCCCGAGCACGGTCAATACGTTGCCTGGCATGGATCGTATGGGCAGCACGCTTCGCGGTGACAGGCCGCCCGGCGAGCCGGATACGTTGGCCGGCGCCGTCCACGCAGAAGCGCCGTCCGGCCTCGGCGAATGCCTGTCATGCGCCGGCAGCCGCGCGCCCAGCGTGACCACGCCGGCATTGACCAGGCCGGCGACGGTCTGCGGCGTGTTTGCCGTGTCCAGCGTGGCCCTCCGCGCGACGCGGATGTGCATTGCCGCGCTGAGCGTGCCTGGGGCGCCGGTTCGCAGCGTGCCGGCGGCGATGGCCAATGTGCCCGTGATGGTGTTTTTGCCCGTCAGTTCCAGCGTGCCTGTTCCTGCCTGGATGACGGTGCCATGGCCGTGCAGGGCGCCGGCCATTCTTAGCGTGTCGCTGCGATCGACGACCAGCGTTCCGCCATGGTTGTAGATGTCGCCGGCCAGCGAGCCGGTGCCCCCGCCGTCGCCCAGGCGCAGCGTGCCGTCGGCCAGTACCGTGATGCCGGCGTAGGAATGATCGCCCGTCAGGGTCATGGCGCCAGTGCCGATGTAGTGGACCGAACCCCGGCCGTTGATATGGCCGGCAAAGGTCACGCCGTCCTCGCGGTCGAATTCCATCAGGCCGTGGTTGGTGACGTTGCCGACGATGCTGCCGCTTGTCACGCCGTTGCCGACGCGCAGCACGCCTTGTTCCACGTGCGTGCCGCCGGTGTAGGTGTTGTCGCCGGTCAGGCGCAGGTCGCCATTGCCCCGCTTGCGCAGTGCGCCCGGGCCAGACAGGCCGCGCGGGATCGTTGTGAAGTCGCCCGGGTTCGGGATATCGAAGTCGCCGCCCCGGTCCGACCACGTGTAGTGAAGAGACGGACCGCGGCGTGTGGAAGTTTCTTCGGCGGCGGCGTCGGCTGCCGCCAGTTGGATCGCCAGCAACGGCATTGCGAATCGGAGATTGGACATGCAAGCTTCCAGCAGAAAACCAGGCACGCGGACGCCGATGCATACGCTGCGCATATCCAGGCGCCGGGTGCGGGAACACGGCGGGTGGCCGCGTGACGGCACCCGCCGTGGTGATAGCTGCGGAGTCTAGAAGTCCGTCGTCACGTAGGACTTATGGAAGGGAAAAATCGGGTTCGAATCCGAGATGTATTGCGCAGAAAATCAGGTACTTCTAGTGTTTTGTGGCTGAAGTCCGCGGTTCAGTCTGATATTTGTTGGCGCGCCGTCGCGATTTAGTCTTAGGTGCGATGCGGGGTGAACCATGACTTCATCCGAGGATCGGTCGATCTGACGTCCCATATGTCAGAGCCGATCCCCGGTGCCATCCTCAAGCCGGATCAGATGCGCGCCGATGCAGCCTGCGCGACAGGTTTGCCGCCGCGCGCCGCGACGATGGACAGGATGGCGGCGATGACCGCGCAGCCCGCGATCTGGATCAGGCCCGCGGGCGTCCAGCCGAAAGACACCTTCAGTTCGCCAAGCAGATAGCCGGCGAAGGCCGCCGGTATATACAGGGCGGCCACGAACAGGCCCGACGCATGCGATGCCTTGGAACGCCTGACGGACTTGATGATGCCCGCGGACAGGTTGGCATAGGCCATGCCGCTGATCGCGCCGCCGAAGACAAACGAAAACAGGATGTGCAGCGCCAGTGATTTCTCCAGGCCGGTGAACAGCAGCGCGCCGGACACCGCCGAAATCAACAGCGACACGAAAAGCAGCCGGCGATAGTTGTAGCGGTCGCCCAGCCATCCACCCAGCAGCGACAGCAATGCGCCGAAGCCGTAGAAGCTGACCGCCAGCGCGGCCTGCCCCGGTGCGAAACCCAGGGCTTCGCGCAGATAAGTGGGATACAGGCCCAGGTAGCCGTAGATCGACAGTCCCGCGAAAACGGTTGCCAGCGCCAGCGTCATGGGAGTCCAGGCCCACACGGTATCGGCGACGCCGGTTTCCGTTGCGGCGTCCGTCAGGGCATTGGCCGCTGCGTCATCCGCTGCCTGCACTTCGGTGAACCACGGGCGCACCAATATGACGATCAGCACCAGCGCAACGGCACCCAGCAAACCGAAGACCATGAAGGGTGCCTGCCAGTGCGTGGCGCCCAGGATGGCCGCGCCGATATTGGGCCCCAGCACCGCGCCAATGCCGAACGTGAAATTCAGCGAGCTCGCCGCGACCGCGCGATGAGCATGGAAATACGTGGTGCCGATCGCCAGCAGGGCGGTCAGCTGCATGGCTTCGCCCAGTCCGGAAATAAAGCGGTAGACCAGCAGATCCGACAGCCCGGTGGCATAGGCGGTCAGATAGGTTGCCGCGGAAAAAATCACCAGGCCCAGTATGACGACGGAACGGCGCGACATCTTTTCCAGCAGATAACCGGTCGGCATGCCGGCCAGGCCCATGCCCAGCGTGAACACCGTCGCCGCCAGGCCGACCTGCGGCAGGCCCAGTCCCAGTGCCGTCCGCACATCGGTGGCCAGTACGGAGAACAGCTGGCGGTCCATGGCGTTCACGATATAGGACAGCAGCAAAATGCAAAACATGCCCAATGCTGCCTTGTCCGAGCGGGGCGGATGCGCGTTCATACTTGCCTCATGCGTAGTCGTTTCATCGAGGGGAGCCCGGTATGTCGGGCCATTCACGCGCGCACTATCCCCCTGGTTTCTTTCTGGAACCTGAATATTCGCGTATTCACTTAGCCATCTCGACTCGCGGGCGGCCCAGCGCGGCGGGTCTGGATTCCCTTGCATGGAGTCCCTGCCATCGGTGCGGATTTAATGCGCTGGTCAGCTTGCCGGGCTAACGTGCGTGGTGGTGGTGGTCCGGGCATACGCGCCCGGTAGCGCGTTCCATCGCACTGTCCTTGCGGCGATCAACAGGGCCCGGATGCGTGGGGCGTCTTGGATTTCCAAAAGGATACACAGCATGCAGCAATCGCTTAAGGCGGAACATCCTTCCGCCTTCTCCCTGGCGCGCATGGTCGTGCGCGTGACGGCCGGCAACTTTCTTGAGCAGTTCGATTTTTTCCTGTTCGGCTTCTACGCCGCGCAGATCGCGGCCGCCTTCTTTCCCGCCAGCAGTGAATTCGCATCCCTGATGCAAACCTTCGCCGTGTTCGGCGCGGGCTTTCTCATGCGCCCGCTGGGGGCCGTAGTCCTGGGCGCCTATATCGACCGCGTCGGGCGGCGCAAAGGGCTGATCGTGACGCTGTCGCTGATGGCCTGCGGCACGATCCTGATCGCCTTCGTCCCGGGCCACGCGGTCATCGGTCCTGTCGCGCCCTTGCTGGTCCTGCTGGGCCGCCTGCTGCAAGGCTTTTCGGCCGGCGCGGAGCTGGGCGGCGTATCGGTCTATCTGGCCGAGATGGCGTCGCCCGGGCGCAAGGGCTTTTATACGAGCTGGCAATCGGGCAGCCAGCAGGTTTCCATCGTGGTCGCGGCCGCCCTGGGGTTCGGGCTGAACCACTGGATGGATTCCGCCACGATCGCGGCGTGGGGCTGGCGCATTCCGTTCTTTGTCGGCTGCATGATCATTCCCTTTATCTTCGTGCTGCGCCGCCGGCTGGAGGAAACCGAGGAGTTCAAGGCCCGTGCGCATCGTCCCGGCCTGCGCGAATCGTGGGCCGCGCTGGCCGCGAACTGGAAGCTGATGATAGGCGGCGCGCTGATGGTGGCGATGACCACCACGGCCTTCTACCTGATCACGGTATACGCGCCCACCTTCGGCAAGAGCGTGCTGCATCTGAGCACCTCCGACAGTCTGCTCGTGACCCTGTGCGTGGGCGTATCGAATTTCATCTGGTTGCCGATCGGCGGCGCCATTTCAGATAGCATCGGCCGCAAGCCTGTGCTGCTGGCCATGACCGCGCTGGCCATCGTCACTGCCTATCCGACGTTGACCTGGCTGGCCAACGGCCCCACCTTCACGAAGATGCTGATCGTGCTGCTGTGGCTGTCGTTCCTGTACGCGGTCTACAACGGTGCGCTGGTGGTGGCGCTGGCGGAAGTCATGCCGGCTTCGGTGCGCGTGGCCGGCTTTTCGTTGGCGTACAGTCTGGCAACGGCGATATTCGGCGGCTTTACGCCGGAAGTATCCACGGCGCTCATCCACTACACCGGCGATCGCGCGGCGCCGGGGTACTGGATGACGTTCGCTGCCTTGTGCGCGTTCATCGCGACGCTTGCGCTGTACGCGCGCGGCCGCGAGGCGGCGCGCCTGGCCACGCAGTCCTGATTTTTTCCTTTACTCATCGCTACCAAGGAGACACATGAAGCCATCTATTCGCACCCTGACCCTGGCCAGCTCGCTGCTGGCGTCGTCGCTGGCGTTCGCGCCTGTGCAAGCCGCGGAATTGCATGTGCTGATCTCGGGCGGTTTTTCCGCCGCCTATGAAAAACTGGGCGAGCAGTTCACCGCCGCGACCGGCAATACGCTGGTCACTGAACACGGACCGTCCATGGGCAAGTCCGCGGAGGCGATCCCCAACCGCCTGTCCCGGCATGAGCCGGCCGACGTGGTGATCATGGTGGGCTACGCGCTGGACGACCTGGTCAAGCAGGGCCAGGTGGCCAAGGGATCTCGCGTGGAGCTGGCCGATTCGCCGATCGGCATGGTGGTGCGCGAAGGTCAGCCCAAGCCCGATATTTCCACGGTCGCGGCGCTGAAGAAGACCCTGCTGAACGCCAAGTCCATCGCGTATTCGGACAGCGCCAGCGGCGTCTACATCGAAAAGGAAATGTTCAAGAAGCTGGGCATCGAGGCGCAGGTCAAGTCCAAGGCCACGATGGTGCCCAAGATCCCCGTGGCATCGCAGGTCGCCAACGGCACGTATGAAGTGGGTTTCCAGCAGGTGGCCGAGCTGCTGCCCGTGCCCGGTGTCACTTTCGTCGGCAAGGTGCCGGCGTCGGTGCAATCGATCACGCGTTACGCCGGCGCCGTGCCGGTGGGCTCGACGCATCCCAAGGAAGCCGCCGAATTGCTGAAGTTCATGGCATCGGCCAAGGCCCAGCCGATCGTGAAAGAGACCGGCCTGGATCCGGTCGCGAAGAAGAAGTAAAAACCGCGGCAAGCGGCCCGGGCAGCCTGCCCGGGCACGCTGCCGCCGCGATACGGCATCGTGCCCTGTGGCGATATGCCGGTGCGATACGGCGGGGTGCCATGTGTCGATATGCCGCGGCGGTACGCCGACGTGTCCTGTGCCGACATGCCAGCGCGTCTACGGCTCGATCGAAGTCTTTCCTTGATACTGCGCCAGCGTGGTCGGGCAGGCCCGGCTGCGGTCCTTCAATTGATCCAGGAACCAGCGCCCCGCCGGCCCCGGCGGATTGTCGTGCCGATACACGGCATGCGCTGAAATCGGCCCCACCCGGCAGTCGGCGCTTTCGCGCGTCAACGCCACCAGTTCGCCGCTGTTGATTTGCGCCAGCACCATCGCCAGGGGCATATGCCCCCAGCCGAAACCCGCGCATAGAAAGGCGTGCTTGGCCCCCATGTCAGCCAGGCGCCACGTCAATTGCGAGAAAACACCGTAATTTTTGCCATCGGTCAGATTGGTTCTGTCGGTCAGCACCAGCTGCACGTGTTTCGCGAGTTCCGCGACAGTGACTTCGCCATCGAGCGATGCCAGCGGGTGCGACGGTGCGACCACCTTCACCATGGGTACATCCAGCAGTTTTTCCGCTTCCAGCACGTCGGGGACGTTGGGCAGGGAACCGATCACGCCCAGCGCGCAGGTGCCGTCGATCACCGGCTTGGCCACTCCGCCAAGTGCTTCCACGTACAGGCGCAGCGGCGTGTGAGGAAACTCTTCGCGGAATTTGCCGACGGCCAGGGTCAGTGCCTGCATGGGATACATGACGTCGATCACCACCGTCAGTTCCGGCTCCAGGCCGTCCGCCATGGACTTGGCCTTGGCCTTGAAGGCGTTCATCCCGTGCAGGACGCCGCGGGCTTCCTGCAGCAGGGCGCGGCCGGCCTCGGTCAGGACGGGATAGCGCCCGGTGCGGTCGAACAGCTTGACGCCGGTCTGCGCTTCCAGATTGGCCAGGGTATGGCTTACCACCGACTGCGCGCGCCGCAGCTGCCGGCCCGCCGCGGAAAAACTGCCCGTTTCGGCGGCCGCGACGAAAGTGCGGAGTTGGTCCAGGGAGATGGCTTCCAGCATATCTATCTTAATTTTCGATGGATCGGATCGAAATATATAGGCTTCCGCGGGGGTAGGGCAAGTCTTTAACCTGCGTCATCTTTTACCTACTCTTCACTTACTCCCTACTCCCGCACGGAGATCCACCATGACGACTACTACTTCCTATACCAGCTCCGCGAGCGCCGGCGTCCAAACCTCCGGCGCGGCCAGCCTGATCAGCCGGGTGTTGCTGGCTGCGCTGTTCCTGATCGCCGGTATCGGCAAGCTGGCCGCGCCGGCTGGCACCATCGCCTATATCACGTCCGCCAATATGCCCGTGCCGATGGTCAGCTACGTCGTGGCCTTGGTGATCGAACTGGGCGGCAGCGTGCTGCTGATCCTGGGTTACCGCGCGCGCCTGGTCGCCGCGATCATGGGAATCTTTACTATCGTGACCGCGCTGATATTCCATAGCGCGCTGGGCGATCCGAACCAACAGGTGAATTTCCTGAAGAACCTGGCCATCGCCGGCGGCATGCTGCAGATCGTGTTGAACGGCGCGGGCGCCTGGAGCCTGGACGCGCGCGCGCGTTCGGTCGCGTAACGCGCCACCGCGGAAGTACGGGTTGTACGAAGGTGCCCAGGCTTGCAGGAGGGGGCCGCCTCCCTGCGCCGGGTGACGGGTAATCCCTGGTGTTCGGGCCATCTTCGGGGCCGCATCGCGTTGCTAGAATGGCCAACCACGGGCTTGCGATGCCCGGACTTCCGCGGGCTATAGCGGTGTGCCTGGCATCTCGCGTACCCGCGATACAAGCGATCCACACAAGGGCGCGTACCAAGGGGAACAGATGACTGTACGTACTTCGATCGCCGTTGTCGCGGCGCTTTTGGCGTTGGCGGGCGGCGCGGCGCAAGGACAGACCCTGCGCATAGGCCTGGCGTCGGAGCCGACGTCCATGGATCCGCACTATCACCAGGCCACGCCCAACGATGCGCTGTCCGCGCATGTGTTCGATACGCTGGTGGCGGCCGATGCGGGGATGAAGCTGGTCCCCGGCTTGGCGACGGCATGGAAGCCGATCAACGATACGACGTGGGAATTCACGCTGCGGCAGGGCGTGAAGTTTTCCAATGGATCGCCGTTCACGCCGGAAGACGTCATTTTTACGTTCTGCCGGGTGCTGAACAATCCGCAGGCGATCGCCGGGTCGTACGAAAATATCGCGCGCAAGATCGCCAAGATGGACGTCAAGGACGGGTCGACGCTGGTGATCACGACGAAGACGCCGTATCCCTTGCTGGCCAACGAGCTTACGCGTCTGTGGGTGCTGTCGAGCGGTATCGTGCAGCACGACAAGATCCGTTTCGATCCTGAGCACAATTGCGGGGTGACGGGCCCATGGCCCAAGATGGAAGACTTCAATTCAGGGAAGAACGCGATCGGTACCGGGCCGTTCGTGTTGAAGTCGTTCGTGCGCGGATCGGGCGTTACGCTGGAGCGCAGCGAGAGTTACTGGGGGAAGAAGCCGGCCTGGAAGGAAGTGAAGATGACGCCGGTTCCGAATGCGGGGCCGCGCATGACGGGGTTGTTGGCGGGCGATTTCGATTTGATCGAGAATCCGGCGGCGCGGGATTTGAAGCGGCTGAACGGCGATAAGAAGTTCAAGTATGTGATTACGCCGTCGGTGCGGGTGCTGTTCCTGCAGATGGACGTGGCGCGCAATCCGAGCCCGCAGGTACAGGCACCGGACGGCAAGAATCCCTTGCAGGATTTGCGCGTGCGGAAGGCGATTTCGATGGCGATCGATCGGAAGGCTATTACTGAACGGATCATGGATGGGGCGGCGACGCCGGCCAACCAGTATCTGCCGGATGGGATGTTCGGTGCTTTGCCGCATGCTCCGGAATTGAAGTACGACCCGGCGGGGGCGAAGAAGCTGCTGGCGGAGGCGGGGTATCCGAACGGGTTTTCGATGACGTTGGCGGCTACGAATGACCGCTATATCAATGATGCGGCGGTGGCGCAGGCCGTGGCTCAGTATTTGTCTCGGGTCGGGATCAAGACTGACGTCAATGCGATGACGCGGTCGGTGTTTTTTCCGCAGCGGGCCAAGAGGGAGTTTAGTTTTGCCATGGGGGGGTGGGGGTCGGATACGGGGGAGGCCTCTTCTTTCCTGACTTATTGGGTGACATCCCTGGATAAGGCGGGTGGGGTGGGGACTAGCAACTATGGCGGGTTCTCTGATCCTGCGTTCGATAAGGTGTTCAGGCAGGCGATTACTACTGTTGATCCGGCGGAACGGGAGAAATTGCTGCAGGAGTCCGTGAGGTTGGCGTTAGAGCAGTTGCCTGCTATTCCGTTGCATTTCGAGAGTAGTACTTGGGCGTTTCGGGGGGATATTGCTTATGAGGGGCGGGCGGATCAGTTGACGTTGGCGGGTTCTGCTTCGGTTCGGCATTGAGTTGTTGGGTTTGATTGATTGCTGGCGGTGGTTGTCTTTCTAGGGCCGTCCGGCGGGGGTGATGCCTGTCGGGGCCAGCCCGGAGGAGCCGGTCCGGCGCCTTCGCGCCGGACTTCCGCGTCGTCATCCTCGTACGGCGGCCGAACGGCACTTGGGTTCTTGCGGCTTTTTT
>DATJHN010000197.1:0-2897 GCA_035493915.1 Bordetella sp. | reverse complement strand
AGTGTGCCGTCGGCTTGCGGCGTCGCGGCCGTGCCGATAAAGCTGTCGGGCTTGATGTCGCTCAGCTTGGCCAGCGACACCGCGCGCACCGCCGCATTGGCCGGTATCGCCACGGTCACGTCCTTGCCGTTGCGCGCCTTGATGGTCAGCGAAGTATCCGTGACCTGTTCGATCTTGCCGCGCACCGCCAACCGGTTCGCCGGCGCCTGCTGAGCCTGCGCTGCCACCATGCCGCCAGCCAGCAGCACACCGGCGCACCATGCTCCAATCCGATAATGTTTGTTCATCCGTTTCTCCGTTAGTCAATGCGGGGTCGCGAAAGCGGCCCACCACAAGATCCCGGGGGATCGCGGAGCTATCCTGCCGCCTGCATGGGTACGGAAAGATGACGCCTGGATGACAATAATGTCATGAAGGACCGGCCGCGAATCTATAGAATCGGCGGATGCAATAGAGGTGCGAGCACGCCCGCGCTGCCGCCCGAAGGGCGTGCTGTCCTCCCTCGGGGAGGCGTCGCGCAGCGACAGGAGGGTCGTGTAGTGCACATACTGGTGGTCGAGGACGACCTCAAAACCGGCGAGTATCTGAAGAAAGGGCTGGGCGAATCGGGCTACGCGGTGGATCTGGCGCGCCACGGCGCGGATGGCCTGCACATGGCGCTTGAACAGCGCTACGACCTGATCATCCTGGACGTCATGCTGCCCGGCCTGAATGGCTGGCAGATCATGGAAACGCTGCGCAAGCACCAGGACGTGCCGGTGCTGTTTTTGACCGCGCGCGATCACTTGCAGGATCGTATCCATGGCCTGGAACTGGGCGCGGACGATTACCTGGTCAAGCCGTTTTCCTTTACCGAACTGGTCCTGCGGGTGCGCACGCTGCTGCGGCGCGGCGTCGTGCGCGAAGCCGACCACCTGCGCCTGGCCGACATGCACATCGACGTGCTGCGGCGCCGCGTCACCCGCATGAGCACCGCCATCGCCCTGACTACCAAGGAATTCACGCTGCTGCATCTGCTGGTGCGCCGCGAGGGCGAAGTGCTGTCGCGCGCCATCATCGCGTCGGAAGTCTGGGACATGAATTTCGACAGCGATACCAATGTGGTCGATGTCGCGATCAAGCGGCTGCGGGCCAAGATGGACCGGCCCTTCGAACCCAAGCTGATCCATACGGTGCGCGGTATCGGCTACGTGTGCGAGGTGCGCGAATGCGCGGACAACGCCGACACTCCCTGACGCTGCGCACCGCGCTGCTGTTTGCCCTGCTGGCCGCGCTGGTCGTCAGCATGGCGGGCGTGTACCTGTACATGTCCATGGAAACCAGCATGATCGCCCGCAGCGATGTCGGGCTGATCGGGCGCGTCGATCGCTTTCGCGCGCTGCTGCGGGATACCCTGACGCTGGATGAAATCCGCGCGCGGCCGGGGCTGTTCGAGAACATGCTGGGCAACGAGCAGGACGTGCTCGTGTTCCGCCTTCCGGATTCCGATCCGGTCATGGACATCAATCCGGGCCGGCAGTCGCTGCCGGCGATCGCGCCAGCGGCGCAGGACCAGCCGCTCTCGCGCGCCGACGTACATCCCGCGATGACCGTGCAGGGCGGCCCCATGCGTGTCGTGGCGGCGATGACGCGCACGGTAGACGGACAGTCCGTCGAAATCCAGGCCGCGCACCTATTGCTGAACGAGACGCGCATGCTCAGCGTCTACCGTGGGCAGATCGCGCTGGCGGTGGCGGTGGCCTTCCTGTCCATCGCCGTGCTGGGCTATCTGGCCTTGCGGCGCGGCCTGCGGCCGCTGCGGACCATGGCGGCGCAGGCGGCCCGCATCACGCCGGCCAGCCTGGACCAGCGTCTGAACCTGGCGGATACGCCGCACGAATTGCGCGAGGTCGCGGCATCGTTCAATGCCATGCTGGACCGCCTGGCCGACGGCTATCAGCGCCTGACGCAGTTTTCCGCCGACCTGGCGCACGAAATCCGCACGCCTATCGGCGCGCTGATGGGCAATTGCCAGGTGGCGCTGTACCAGCGCCGCACATCCGCGGAGTACGAAAGCGTGCTGGCCTCCGGCCTGGAAGAGCTGGAACGCCTGTCGCGGCTGGTGGAAAACATTCTGTTCCTGGCACGTGCCGACAATGCGCAATCGGCACTGGAATACGCCCACCTGGATCTGGGTGCGGAATTGCGCCGCGTAGCGGACTATTTCGAGGGGCTGGCGGAGGAGCGCGGCATCCAGCTGCAATGCGAAGCGGTGGGCGGCGTATACGCGGATGCCATCCTGTTCCGCCGCGCGCTCGGCAATCTGGTGGCCAACGCAGTGCGCTATGCGGACGTGGACAGCATGGTTACGTTATCGACGGAGTCCCTGGCCGATGCCGTACTGGTCCATGTCGACAATCTGGGCACGCCCATCCCACCCGAACGCTTGCACAAGCTGTTCGACCGTTTTTATCGTGCCGATCTGTCGCGCAGCGCCAGTTCCGACGCCAGCGGGCTGGGGCTGGCCATTGTGCGCGCCATCATGGCGCTGCACGGCGGCACCGCGCACGCGGCATCGTTGCCGGACGGGCACATCCGCTTCACGCTGCGGTATCCGGCCGTGGCGGCATTGCCGCCGGCGCCATCCGCCCGCGCGTCAGCGCCCGGTCCTGGGCTTAACGCCATCACGAATCCGCCAGCCTGACCCTGCGGTGGTCTTTGAATGGCGCTTGCGGCTGCTTTCGCATGGGGGCCAGCCCTTGGGATTCGCATCTGCCTTGGCGTTGGCGGACGCCTTTACGGCGCGGCCGTATCCGATTGCGCGCCGAAATCGCGGCGCAGCTACCTTCTACGCCGCATCAATAGGCGTTGTTAATGAATTCAATAGTCAGAATATAGGAATAATTCTGGATTGATGC
>DATJHN010000196.1:0-17981 GCA_035493915.1 Bordetella sp. | reverse complement strand
ATCGATTTCTATACCAACGTGCTGGGTATGCGGCTGCTGCGCCGCAAGGACTATCCCGAAGGTAAATTCACGCTGGTCTTCGTCGGTTATCAGGACGAAAAAGACGGCGCGGTGCTTGAACTGACCCACAACTGGGATACCGAGAGCTACGATCTGGGTAGCGGTTATGGCCACATCGCCATCGACGTACCGAATGCCTACGAGGCCTGTGACCGCGTGCGGGAACGGGGCGGCAAGGTCACGCGCGAAGCCGGTCCGATGAAGCACGGCACCACGGTGATTGCATTCGTCGAGGACCCGGACGGCTATAAGATCGAGTTCATCCAGAAAAGCTAGCAGAACGACCAGGGCCGGCTCGCCTGCCGGCAACTTCGATCGAGGCGGGTTCGGGCCGGCGAACCAAATCGATCGAAGCTGGTTCGGGCCGGCGGACCAAAGACGACCGATCCGAGTTTGCGGCATGGAACGGGGACTGGCTCGTCGTGCCGCCTAGAATGCATTGGCAACTTTCCCAATCATTTTCCCGATGCCGAACGCCATGATCCACGAAATCCTGAAAATGGGCGATCCGCGCCTGCTGCGCGTGGCCGCTCCCGTCCGCGAATTCGATACTCCCGAACTGCATGCCCTGGTCCAGGACATGTTTGAAACCATGAAACATGCGAAAGGCGTCGGTTTGGCGGCGCCCCAGATCGGCGTCGATCTGCAACTGGTGATTTTTGGTTTCGAACGCAGCGAACGCTATCCCGACGCGGAGCCGGTATCCCAGACCGTCCTGTGCAATCCGATCATCACTCCGCTGTCCGACGACCGGGAAGATGGCTGGGAAGGTTGCCTGTCGGTGCCCGGCCTGCGCGGCCTGGTGCCGCGCTACGCACATATCCGCTATACCGGCTACGATCCTTCCGGCAAGCTGATCGAACGCGAAGCGCATGGTTTTCACGCGCGCGTCGTCCAGCACGAATGCGACCATCTGATCGGTCGCCTGTATCCCACCCGCATGACGGATCTGACCAAGCTTGGCTTTACGGAAGTACTCTTCCCGGAGCTCGATCCCAAAAGCGACGACTGACCGGTGACCAAGGGCCTGCCGACCAATGCTCAATCAAGTATGGCTAGCCTTTTTCCTGGTAAGCGGCCTGACCGGCATGCTGCGATGGCTGGTCGGCGGGCACGCCGAAGTCTTTGCCGCCATGGTGGGTGCGCTATTCGATATGGCGCGCCTTTCAGTGGAAGTCATGGTGCTGTTGTTCGGCACCCTGACGTTGTGGCTGGGCCTGCTGCGGATTGCGGAACAGGCTGGCGTGGTACGCGGCCTGGCGTGGTTGCTGGGGCCGCTTTTCGCCAGGCTCATGCCCGAAGTGCCACGCGGCCATCCCGCCATCGGGCTGATCACCTTGAATTTCGCGGCAAACGCGCTTGGCCTGGACAATAGCGCCACGCCGATAGGCTTGCGCGCCATGCGCGAATTGCAGGCATTGAACCCGCGGCCCGATACCGCGACCAACGCCCAGATCCTTTTCCTGGTGCTGAATGCATCTTCGCTGACCGTGCTGCCGGTCACGATCTTCATGTATCGCGCCCAACAGGGAGCGTCTGACCCTACCCTGGTCTTTCTGCCTATTCTGCTGGCGACCAGCGTATCGACCCTGACGGGCTTGTTGGCCGTAGCGTTCTGCCAGCGGCTGCGGCTTCAGGATCCCGTCGTGCTGGCGTGGCTGTCGTCGGGAATACTCGTGGTGGGCGGATTCGCCGCGGTATTGGGCACCCTATCGGCGAGTGCGATCGCGATGCTGTCCTCACTACTGGGCAATCTGACGCTCTTTGGCGTCATCCTTGCTTTCCTGCTGCTGGGCGCCTGGAAAAAAGTGCCTGTCTACGAATGCTTTATCGAGGGCGCACGACAGGGTTTCGATATCGCGCGCGATCTGCTGCCCTATCTGGTAGCCATGCTGTGCGCCGTCGGCGTGCTGCGCGCTTCCGGCGCGCTGGATACAGCCCTGGACGGCATTCGCTGGCTAGCCCACTCGGCAGGCTGGGATACACGCTTCGTCGACGCCTTGCCCACCGCGCTGGTCAAGCCATTTTCCGGCAGCGCCGCGCGAGCGATGATGCTGGACACCATGTCGCACTTCGGTGTGGACAGCTTTCCCGCCCTGCTCGCCGCCACGGTACAGGGCAGCACCGAAACGACGTTCTATGTGCTGGCGGTTTACTTCGGTGCGGTGGGCGTACGCCGCGCGCGCCATGCCGTGGGCTGCGCGCTGCTGGCCGACCTGGCCGGTGTATTGGCGTCGATCGGCGTCTGCTACTGGTTTTTCGGATAGCACGCGCGGCGACTTCCGGTGTTGACAGGCTCTATTCCACCGGCAACAGCTTCATGCCATTGGTGCCGCCGCTGTCGCGATAGGAATCCCCCTTGGTCACGATGACCCAGTCTCCCGGTTCGACGCGCCCGCGCTGCTTCAGTTCGGCGATCGCGGCGTTGGCGAGCTCGGCGGGGTCGTAGGCGGAGGGGTCGAAGGGTATGGTGTACACGCCGCGGAACATCGCTGCGCGATTCTGCGTGATCGGGTGCGGGCTGTAGCAATAAATAGGCACGCCAGACCGGATGCGCGACATGATCAACGGCGTATGGCCGCTTTCGGTCATGGAAATGACGGCCTTGATACCCGGAAAGTGATTGGCCGCATACATCGCAGCCAATGCGATGGTCTCGTCGCAGCGGGAAAACGTTTCGCCCAGGCGGTGGTGCGAATGCGTGGAAGTGGGATGCTTTTCCGCGCCGAGACAGACGCGGGCCATGGCCTCCACCGCCTCTACGGGATACTGGCCCGAAGCGCTTTCGGCCGACAGCATCACCGCATCGGTGTAATCGAGCACAGCGTTCGCGACGTCGGAGACTTCCGCGCGCGTGGGCAGCGGATTGGCGATCATCGATTCCATCATCTGCGTTGCCGTGATGACGACCTTGTTCAAGGTGCGCGAGTGCTGGATGATGCGCTTCTGAATGCCGGCAAGTTCCGCGTCGCCGACTTCGACCCCCAGGTCGCCGCGCGCCACCATCACACCGTCGCTGGCGCGGATAAGGGCATCGAGCGCCTCGTCGTCCGCCACGGCTTCGGCCCTTTCGATCTTGGCGATGATCCAGGCTTGGCTGCCCGCGGCACGCACCAGTTCGCGGGCTTCGTCGATGTCCGAACCGTGCCGCGGAAAGGAAACCGCCACATAGTCCAGCTGCAATTCCGCCGCCACTTTGATGTCCGCGCGATCCTTGTCGGTCAGGCTGGGAGCCGACAGCCCGCCGCCGCGGCGGTTGATGCCCTTGTTGTTCGACAGCGCGCCGCCGACCATGACGGTTGTCTGCACGGAGTCCCGATCGATGCTGTCGACGCGCAGCACTACGCGCCCGTCATCCAGCAACAGCTCATCCCCGGGGCGGCAGTCCTGCACCAGCTCGGGATAATCGATGCCGACGATGTCGGCATTGCCCTCGTCATAGGGATGGCTGTTGGACAGGGTAAAAACCGCACCGACCCGCAGCGTCACCTTGCCGTCGACGAACCTGGCTATGCGGATCTTCGGACCTTGCAGGTCGCCCATCAAGGCAACGAAACGGCCCTGCCTGGCGGCCGCTTCACGCACCAGCCGCGCGCGCTGCCGATGGTCTTCCGTATCGCCATGCGAGAAGTTCAGGCGGGCCACGTCCAGGCCAGCGCGCACGAGCGCTTCGATGCGCTCGGGCGACGATGTGGCGGGACCCAGGGTGGCGACGATTTTGGTGCGACGCAGCACTGCCATGACGGATTCCTCTGAGAGTTGAGCAAGCGCACTATGGTACGCCTGCCGATGTGCAACGGTCATGCGCGATATGGTCACGGCGTTATCATGAGCGCCTTCGGCCGCGCTCGCGGCCCTCTCGCATCCATAGGACGCGGCCTGCACGCAACGAGAACCCGACCGTGAAAATCATCATCGCGCCTGACTCCTTCAAGGAAAGCCTATCCGCGCCGGACGCCGCGGCAGCCATCGCGCGCGGCGTGCGTGCCGCCTGCCCCGATGCCGACGTCGTGACTATTCCGATGGCTGACGGCGGCGAAGGAACGGTCGCGGCGGTGCTGGCGGCGGCGGGCGGACAATGGCGTTCAACCCGCGTCACCGATGCCCTTGGTTTCGCCGTGCAGGCGGCCTGGGGCTGGCTGGCCGACGACACGGCGGTCATCGAAATGGCCGCCGCCGCCGGCCTGGAACAGGTGCCGGCCGACCGGCGCGACCCCTTGCGCGCGACCAGCCGCGGGGTCGGAGAACTCATAGGCGCGGCGCTGGATGCCGGCGCGCGCCGCATTATCCTTGGCCTGGGTGGCTCGGCGACCAACGATGGCGGCGCCGGCATGCTGTCGGCGCTGGGCCTGCGCATACTCGATAGCAGCGGCAACCAGATCGCCGATGGCGGCGCGGCTTTGGCCGATGCCGCGCTGATAGATACCGGCGCGCTCGATCCCAGACTGGCGGCCGTGCACATCGAGGTCGCTTCCGACGTGGACAACCCGCTCTGCGGCCCGCACGGCGCATCCGCCGTCTTCGGTCCGCAGAAAGGCGCGACGCCGGAACAAGTGCGGCAGCTCGATGCCGCATTGACGCACTTCGCCGACCTGTGCACACGCACGCTCGGGCGCGACGAGCGCGATCGTCCGGGTGCCGGCGCGGCGGGCGGACTGGGCTTCGCCGCGCATGCCTTCCTGAACGCGGCCTTCCGCCCAGGTGTCGATGTGGTCGCCGAACTCGGCAGGCTGGCCGAGGCGATGCGCGGCGCGACACTGGCGTTCACTGGCGAAGGACGTATGGATGAACAGACGCTGCACGGCAAAACGCCCGCCGGCGTCGCTCGCATCGCCAGCCAGGCCGGCGTGCCGGTCGTGGCGCTGGCCGGCTCGCTGGGCGCAGGGTACGACAAACTCTATGAAGTCGGGATCACGGCGGCGTATAGCCTGGCGTCGGGTCCGATGACACTGGCCCAGGCCTGCGCGCAGGCCGCGGAACTATTGGCCGATCGTGCACGCGATGCCACGCGGCTGTTCATGGCAGGCCGGCGGACTTGAAAGCCTGATCGATATGACGCTTGGCGCGCGTCAGGCGTCCAGTTCCGCGCTGTGCGGCCTGTCCGGTCCTACCAGGCCGGCGTCGAGCAAGACATCCGCCAGGGCAATGAATTTCGGCACCGATATTTCTTCCGCCCGCGCGGTCGGCGCGATGCCCAGGTCGTCCCAAGGTACTTGCGACGCCCAATCGCCCAAAGCGCGCCGCAGCATCTTGCGCCGCTGAGCGAAAGCGCGCGCCACGACCTGCTCCAGCGCGGCCTCGCTGCGCGGCCGCGCCCGGTCCGCCGGCAAAGGCACCATTCGTACCACCGCCGAGACCACGCGCGGCGGCGGATCGAAGGCTTCGGGCGGGACATCGAACAGCTTTTCGATGCGATAGCGCGACTGCAGCATGACCGAGAGCCGGCCATAGTCGGAAGACGACGGCTGGGCCGCCATGCGGTCGATCACTTCCCGCTGCAACATGAAATGCTGGTCCCTAACGGACTCGCTGACCGACATCAGATGGAAAAGAATCGGACTGGAAATGTTGTACGGCAGGTTGCCGACGATGCGCAGGTCATCGCCGAACTGGGAAAAATCCACCGTCAGCGCATCTGCTTCTACCACCGCCAGCCGCTCAGGCGCGTGATCGCGCCTGAGGCGTGCGGCCAGATCCCGGTCGATCTCGACGACATTCAACTGGCGCACGCGCTCCAGCAACGGCAGCGTCAACGCCGATAGCCCCGGCCCGATTTCAACCATGCGGTCGTCGGCGGCGGGGCCGATGGCGCGCACGATGGCGTCGACGACGCCTTCATCGACCAGGAAATGCTGTCCGAAGCGTTTACGCGCCTGATGCTGGGGCATGGAATGATGAAACTTCAGGCGCGTGATGCTGGAACATGGGCTGTCGTGACAAAAGCCGCCTTATCGAGGATTGCCGTCCTGGCTATTCTGCCGGGCCTGCTTTTCCAGGCGATTATCGATATATGCCTGATCGCGCAGCTGATCCAGGTAGTCGTCGAAGGCCAGCTCGGACCGCCGTTCGAAGAGCACCCTGCGGGCCTGCATGCGTTCGACTTCGTCCTTGACGTCTTTTTCGCGACGTTCCAGCACCTGAATCAGATGCCAGCCGAACCGGGTATGGATCGGTTGGCTGATTTCGCCGAGCTGCAGGGCATTCATGGCCTGTTCGAACTCGGGAACCGTTTCGCCGGGGTTTAGCCAACCCAGATCGCCGCCCTGGGGCGCGGTGGCATCCTGCGAATTCTGGCGGGCCAGCGCAGCAAAATCTTCCTTGCCGTCGACGATACGCTGGCGCAGGAGGGCCAGGCGTTGCTGCGCTTCGTCATCGCTCATGACGGCGGACGTCTTGATCAGGATATGCCGCGCATGCGTTTGCGTGACCTGCACCGGCCCCTGCGGCAGCGGAACGGCGGCGTCCGAGCTGGGATTGGGCGGCGGCGCGGCCGGAGCGGGGGCTTGCGCCTGCGCGGGATTGCGGGTGGGCGCGGGGCCACCGGCGCTGCGGCGGTCCAGCACCTTCAGGATATGGAAACCATTACCGCTCTGGACGATCCCGGACACCTCGCCCTTGCCCAGATTGGCAATGGCATTCACGAACAGGTCGGGCCAGCCTTCCAGCGGACGTTCGCCCATGGCGCCGCCCTGCAGTGCTTCCGGACCGTCCGAAGCGGCCGCGGCGATGCTGGCGAAATCGCCACCGCTCTTCAGGCGCGCCAGGATGTCCTCGGCTTTCTTGCGCAGCGTTGCCGCCTGGTCGCGGGTGGCGCTTTCCGGCACGCGCACCAGAATCTGGGCCAGGCTGATGATCTGCGGACCGGACGGCGCCTGGCGAGCCGCGGGACCAGCAGGCGCAGGAACGGCCGCGACAGGTGCCTGACCGCCGGCAGCCGGACCCGCGGGCGCCTTGCCCCCGGCACCCTGCCGCCGCTGCTGTTCCTTCAGGAACGCATCGACTTCCGTATCGGAAACCACGATGTTGTTGTCGACAGTGCGCTGGCGCAACCGGTCCGTCAGTATTTCGTTGCGGATGCTCTTGCGATACGCCTGCCAGGTTACGCCCTGCTTTTCTATGGTCTGGCGCATCTGGTCGACCGACACCTTATTGCGCGCGGCCACGGTTCCGATGGCCTGGTCCACCTGCGCATCATCCACGCGGATATTCAGGCGCTGGGCGTCCTGCCGCTGCAGGTTTTCCATGATCAGCCGCTGCAGCACCTGGCGCTGGAGCACCTTCGGGTCGGGCAGCTGGATATTCTGACGGGTCAATTCCTGCGTGGCTGACTTCACGCCTTCGTTGACTTCCCGCATAGTGATGACGTCCTTGTTCACCACCGCGGCGATGCCGTCGGCGAACTGATCCGTCTGCGGAGCCGGTGCCGCTTCGGGCGCCGGCGCGGGCGTATCCGCCGGCGCGGCCGGCTTGGCGGCAGGTTTCTTTGCCTGCGTGGGCTGGCGCCCGTGGGATGGCGACTGCGATTGCGCGACAGCCGCGAGCGGCAGCATGGCGCAGGCGATCAGCAGCAGGATGCCGCGCGCAAGGCGAGCCGGCGAAAACACACTACGCATTATTCATACCTTTCGAAAGTCGTTCCGGACTGCGGCGGCGGATTGACCGACTGATAGCCCGGTATGCTCCGGCTCAGCAGCTTCAGTGGATCGGTGCCAAGTGCACCGAGTCCGGTCAGCTCCAGCTGGAAAAACACCGCGGTGTTGACCTCATCAGCGGCGACAGCATAACGCTGGAACACCACCCGGCCGGTCCAGCAGCAATCGCCTTTGTACTCCAGACCAGCGATGGCCTGGGTAATCCGGCGCGAATCCTGGGTTTGCACGCCGTTGGAATCCGTAACCGGGCCCGTATGCATGGAGTAGTCGACCCGGCCCACGCCAAACACACGCTGGCTGAACGGCCACTGGAAGGCAACGCTGATCTGATTCTGACCTTGCACGAACGATTGCTGCGCCCCGTCGCTGATCGTGGCGGGATCGCGCTGATACCGGTAAGAAAGGGAAATGGACGTCAATCGCTGCGGCGACCAGCGCGCCGCGACCAGACCCTGCTCGAAGTGGCTATTGTAAGGGTCGTACTGCGCACTGACGGTGGTGTTCAAGGTATCCGTCAGTGCGGCAGTGGTCTCGGCCAGGAAATTCGACCGGACGTTGGTACGAGGCGATTCCCCGGGCAACGTAACCTGCTGATCCTGGAAATAGACCTGCTGTCCGATGGATGCCGAAAGGCGTTCGAAACCGGTGTTGGCATCCAGCCAGCGCGTCGTCAGCGCGGCCGTCAGTTGATTCGCATTGGCGATACGATCCCAGCCGCCGGTGTAAATGTTTTCCTCGAATGCCTGCGCGAAACTGAAATCGGCCAGCGCCGTGTCGTAGACAGGCAGGAATGACTGGTTGCGATACGGTACGCGCAGGTAGTACAGGCGCGGCTCCAGTGTCTGCGTGGAGTCCTTGCCGAACAGCGTCGTATCCCGCTCGAAGGTCATGCCGCTATCAACCGAAAAAATGGGCAAGGCACGCGACATACTGGAGGGATAGTTGGTCGTTCCCAGGTTGTTCCAGTCGCCGCCGAACCATTCGGTGTTCTGGTATTGCGTGAAGTTGTAGCCGACCTTGGGAGTGATGTACCAGCCCGGGCGCACGATGGGATACGACAGCGTGGGATACATCTCGAGCCGGTCGCCGTTCGGGCCAAAGTGACCGTTGACGGCGCCATTTATATTTTCAGCGGGACCCACCAGGCTGCGCTCGAAGCGCGTGGCCGTACTCGTGAATTCCGCATCAAAGCCGTGGAAATTGTAGCGCTGCCCGCTCAGGGACAACTCTGGCACCTTGTCGTAAGGCGGCAGAATCAGAGCGTTCACATCCTGCAGTGTTTGATATTTGTAGACCTGCGCATAGGTCTGCCAGTACGAGTTGCTCCAGCCGACCATGCCTTGACGTGGCAAATAGGTCGTGGATGCCTCGTTCAGGCCTATGGTGGAAAAGTCGCGGTAATAGTCGTTATCCGATACGCCGTTGATGTTCCACTGCGTATAAAAGCCATCGCCGAGATTCTGTGAATGGCGGCTGCTATACATCCACCGCTTTTCACCCGTCTGGTTATCGCTGGGCAGATAGGTACCCATCAGGGTGCCGGCATATCCCGAGCCCAGATAGCGGAACTCACCGCCCAGCTGCAGGCCGCGCTTGGACAACAGCCGCGGATACAAGGTCGCGTCGTAATTGGGCGCCAGGTTGAAGTAATACGGCGCCACGAACTCAAAGCCGCTGCGGCTCGTCGACCCATAGGTCGGCAGCAGGAAGCCCGATTTACGCTCTTTCTTGATCGGGAAAGTCATGTAGGGCGATGCCAGGATGGGCGTGTCCTTGAAATACAGCACGCCGTCATGCGCCACGCCTTCGTTCTCGTCGAAGTCCAGGTCGACGGACTTCGACTTGATGTACCACGACGGATCGGAGCAGGCGCAGCCCGTGTAGGTCGTGTTCTGCAAACGCATCGTGGAGCGGCTGAAAATATCCGCGTGCTCGGCCTTGGCAAAACCGCCGCTCGCGCCCAGCCAGAAGTCCGAGGGCCCCAATTGGCCGCTGTCGCTGTCGAGGTTGTATTTCATGGCCGGGCCGGTCACCACCGTGCCGTCGCGCATCAGGCGCGCGCTGCCCTGGGAATCGACTTCGCCGGAAGCGCGGCGATAGGTGATCGTGTCGCCCTTGAGGACGGAATCGATGCGGCGGACCTGGGCGCTGCCTTTGAGCGTCACATTCGAGTCCGGATCGCTGTCCATGGTATCGGCTTCCAGGTAGGCGGGAGCCTGGTCGCCGGTCAGGCGGTGCACCCGCAGGCCGGGCGACGACCGCAGGCCCAGGACTTCTACCTCTTGCGAACCTGTTTTGGAAACCGACTGCGTCGTCGACGGCGTGGATTTCGCTGACGTATCCGTTGCGACTTGGGCCTGGGCGACAGAGACCGCGCCAGCAAGGAATAGGATCAACGACCGGACGATGCGCACGTACGAGGGAACCTGAAAGAAAGGGCAAGGCGGCCGGAATGGCGAGGTACGCCCGTCCCGTGAAACCCGCGAAGAGCCGGTATTATAGGCAAGCTCTGCGTCAGCGCAGCAGCCGACCCGCCGGCATGTGGAATATCAGGAAATCCCCGCATGTCCACGCCCCGAAATCGCCATTTTCCTATACACAGGTTGTTTCTTTGCCCACCACCGCCGACCCTCGCCTGGATGCGCTGCGCCATTGGCTGCGCGGCCTGCCCGCTTCCCTGGCCCTGCAACCCGATACCCTGCGCCCCGCTTCCAGCGACGCGAGTTTTCGCCGCTATTTCCGGCTGGACGCCGGGTCCGGCTCGGTCGTGGTCATGGATGCGCCCCCCGCGCACGAGGACACCGGCCCCTTCCTGCATGTTGCCGGTCTGCTGCGCGACGCGGGATTGAATGTCCCGGCCATTCTGGCCCAGGACCCGGTGCAGGGCTTCCTGCTGCTTTCGGACCTGGGCCCGCATACTTACTACCAACGCATCCAGCAAGGCCTGGACGATGCGACGCTGCAGACGCTGTACCGGCAGGCGCTCGCTGCCCTGGTCCGCATGCAGCAGGCGTCCGTCCAGGGGCTCGCGCCTTACGACAGTGACCGGCTGATGGCGGAGCTGGAGCTGTTTCCGACCTGGTATGTGGCGCGTCATCATGGCGTGGAGCTGGACGCCGCCACGCAGGAAGGGCTGCACGGTGTTTTTTCGCTGCTGTCCGCGTCCAACGGCGCCCAGCCGTCGGTACTGGTGCACAGGGATTTCCATTCGCCCAATCTGATGGCATGCGACGACGGCCGCTACGGTCCCAATCCAGGGATCATCGATTTCCAGGATGCGCTGGCCGGGCCAATCACCTACGACCTGGCATCCCTGGTCACCGACGCCCGCACCACCTGGGAAGAAGCGCAACAGCTGGACTGGGCGATCCGCTACTGGGAAATGGCGCGCGCGGCGGATCTGCCGGTGGCGGCGGATTTCGCCGACTTCCACCGTGCCTACGAATGGATGAGCCTGCAGCGCAACCTGCGCATCCTGGGGGTGTTCGCGCGCCTGCATCACCGCGACAACAAGCCCGGATACCTGGCGCATATTCCGCGCGTCAACACCTATGTCCGGCAAGTGGCGGCACGCTATGGCGTGTTCGCCCCCCTGCTGCGCCTGCTGGACAAGCTGGACGACCGCCAATCCACGGTGGGATACACCTTCTGATGCGGGCCATGATCCTTGCCGCCGGCCGCGGCGAACGCATGCGGCCGCTGACAGACACCACACCCAAGCCGCTGCTGCAGGCGGGCGGCAAGCCGCTGATCGTATGGCATATCGAGCGCCTGGCTGCCGCGGGCATAACGGATATCGTGATCAACCACGCCTGGCTGGGCGACCAGTTGGAAGCCGCCCTGGGCGACGGGTCGGCACACGGCGCTCACCTGCGCTATTCCCGCGAAGGCACGGCCCTGGAAACCGCCGGCGGCATCGCGCTGGCGCTGCCCATGCTGGGGGACGATCCTTTCCTGGTCGTCAACGGCGATATCTGGTGCGACTGGAACCCCGCAATGGCGCCAGCCCTGGCACGAGACATCGATGGCGTCTCGATGCAAGCGTGGCTGCTGCTGGTCGACAACCCTGAACACCATCCCACCGGCGATTTTCACTTGAAGGCGAACGGCATCGTCCAGGCCGCGGAAGGCCAGCGGCTGACGTTTTCCGGCATCGGCATCTACCATCCGGCGCTGTTCAGAGGCATCGCCGCCGGCACCCCGGCGCGCCTGGCCCCCCTGCTGTCCCAGGCAATCGAACGCCACACAGTGCGCGGGCAGCACCACGACGGCCGCTGGGTGGATGTCGGCACACCGCGTCGCCTGGCCGACCTGGATGCCAGCCTGCGCGCCGCCGCCAGCGCCTGACCGAATATTTCACAATATCAAGGTAGGCAACCAGGCTTATCGAAATAGTTATGTTTATGGCTGGGCGGGTTATCCTTCGCTGTTTCCAGCGATCGGCCCGCCCCTATCTCCCAAAGGCGGGCCGATCGCGTAGCAACTCTCGCAAGCGTTGGCGCAGCGTGGGAATTTTTCTTGTTTTGGATGGATGGGGATGTTCGGACGGTCGCAGCGCTCGGTTTTCAAACCTTCGGTTTATCAGCCTGGAAAACGATCGCGGCGCATGCCGCGGTGGCTGGTTTTGCTGCTCGCCGGCATCGTGCTCGGCGCCGGCGGCGTATTGTTCCTGCAAACAAATTATGGTCCGCAGCGGCTTACGGTAGAGCAGTCCGAGCAACTGCATGGCGAGCTGAGCGCGGCCAATATCGATCGCCAGCGCCTGCAGGGCCAACTCGAGGAAATCACCCAGCAGCGTGATGCCGCGCGCTCCACGCATGAAAAGCTGACAGCTGACCTGGCGCAGGCGCGCCAGCAGATCCAGGGCCTGGGCAAGGACCTGGCGTTGTTCCAGGACGCCGTACCGCCGGATCCCCGCGGCGGCCCCATCGGCATACGGTCCGCCACGCTGGCGCGACAGCCTGGACAACTGACGTATCAAGTACTGGTGATGCGCGACAAAGACACCACCGGTGTGCCGTTCAAGGGCACCCTGGCGTTCGCCATCGAAGGCCGCTATCCGAATGGCCGCACCGGCACCATCACCCCCGATGGCCTGCCGGTCGAGGTGGACCGCTTCGACAACCTGAGCGGCACGCTGCAGCTACCCGACGGTTTCATGGCCCGCGGCGTGACCATCAAGGTGCTGGACTCGGCCCAGAAACAGCAAGCGATGCGCATCTACTACGTGAAAAGCTAATTGCTGAAGCAGCTTATTCGCGCAAGAAAACCGGTGTAGCCAGATCCGGGACGCCGCCGGAGCCGGCTTTGCCGGTCCGCCAGCGTCGCCCCTTGAGGGGGAAGCGCATAGCGCTTCGGGGGTGGGCTCTACCTCTACAGCATCTTGCGCAGCGTGCCGTCTTTCAGCACATACTGATGCCACAGCGCGGCCAGTGCGTGCAGACCGATCAAGTAGAACAGGGCATTGCCCATGAAGACATGGATACCGTGCACGGTCTGACCGGCAGCCTTGTCCGCGCCGACCAGGGCGAATGAAATATCGGTACCCATCAAGGTCACCGGATGACCGCCGTAGTTGATCATCAGAATCCCCAGCAGCGGCTGGGCCAGCAGCACGACATAGAACAATAGATGCAGCCCGCGCGCACAGGCCGCCAACAGGCCGCCCCCTTTTTCCGCGGCGGGCGCGCCGTTCACCAGGCGCCAGACGAGCCGCACCGCGCTCAGGCAGAGTATGGACACGCCAGCCCACATATGAATACCCGTCCAGAACGAGCGCGACTCGCTGCCGCGCGGACCGCGAAATTCGATGGCGAACAAGGCCAGCGCGACCAGCAGAAAGATAAGCCAGTGCAGGATGATGGCAGGGCGGCTGTACCGCACAGGACCCAGGGAAGCGGCGGAATACGTGGCGGACATCGATGACTCCTGAAAATGGCAGGGGAAAGGGCGCCGCCCGCGGACGGAAAGGCCGCAGGCCTACCGCGGAATGGCGAACGCCGGCGGGCCAGTGTATCGCCCGCTCTATGACGCCCAGCTGGCAGCCTGATCCAGCAAAGCCTGGTCACGTCCGCGGGCCGCTAGCAGTGACAGGCCGACCGCGCACTGGTTCCCGGCCATCGCGGGCAATGTCAACTGCGGCAGACCCGCCAGGCTGGCGATGCAAAGCAGGCACAGGGCGCGAGTACGGTCCTCCGCCGCCGTGGTCGCCCCCTTGAGCGGGGCCACGAAAGACACGGTGGGTATGCACAGGACGGCATCCTGCAGCAGCTCGTCCAACTGGGCCGCGATGCGCCTGCGCTGAATTGCCGCGTCATCGGCGTCACCCGCGGCGATCGTCGATGCCCATTTGAATCGCTCGCCGATATCCGGGCCGAAGCGGGGAGCGTTCTGCGTGATCCACTCTCCGTGGGCCGCCCAGACTTCCCGCCCCTGAATGAGCCGGAATATCTGTTGCCAGGCCAGCAGCCCTTCAGGCGCGAGCTCGGCATGCTCGACGGAACCGAAACGCGTCATCATGGTTTCCAACGGCGCGGCCAGGCCCTGCCGCACATCTTCCGACGCCAACGACCAGGCGTCGTCGGCGATCAACAGGCGGCCCGACGGGCCGCCCTGGGCGGGCGCGCCGCTCAGCAATACCTGGCCGGCACGCGCCAGCGTAGCGGCATCGCGCGTAATCCAGCCCACCACGTCATAGCTGGGCGCCAGCGGTACCACGCCTTCGCTCGACACCGCGCCATGCGTGGGACGGAACCCCCAGGCCCCGCAAAACGTTGCCGGCAGGCGTATCGAGCCCGCCGTATCCGTACCCAGGCCGATGTCGCACAAGCCGCTGGCCGCCGCGACCGCCGACCCACAGGACGAGCCGCCCGGGATGCGATCGGGAGTCACGGGATTGACCGGCGTACCGTAATGGAAATTTTCGCCGTTCAGGCTGTAGGCGAGTTCGTCGGTCAGTGTTTTGCCGATTAGGTCCGCGCCCGCATCCAGCAGCTGGCGCACCACGGGCGCGTGCTGACGGGCGGGACCATGCGTCGCGCGCCAGTCCGGATTGCCCGCGCCGGTGATCCGGTCCTGGACGTCGATCATGTCCTTTACGCCGACCCGCAACCGGGCCAGCGGGCCCTGGGCCGCGCCGGACAGGTCGAACCTGCCTTCCGGAGCGAATGCGCCCCTGGGGTTGGCCGGATCGAGCGCCGCGGACTGGTTGCCGGCCGCGGCCGGATCTGTATTCGTTTGGGTCATGGAGTCACCGATACAAAAGGGTTCCGATTACGTTCACTTCGTTGCGTAGCATGGGATACAGGGCTGCCTGTCGAGCCGGGGTCATGCGGCTGGAAATCGCGGCAATCGCCAGCGACGCCACCGGCGCGCCAAAGGGGTTGCGGACCGCCAGCCCTATGGCGGTGACGCCCGGCACGGCCTTTTCGCCGATGGCGGCATAGCCCTGGGCGCGCCCAAGGGCGACGGCGTCCTTGAGATCGCGTTCGTCCAGTTCACCGTAGGCGCCGATCCTGGGGCGGATGGCGTCGACCACACGTTCGACTTCGCCCGGCGCCAGCGCCAGCAATATGGCCAGGCCGCCGGCATTCACGCCCAGCGGCTGGCGGCTGCCGACGGTAACGACAGGGGTTTGGATGGGGTAATGGCCCTGGGTGCGGCTGATGCATACGGCATCGTTGCCGCGGCGAATGAAAAGAAACGCCGTATCGCCCGTGGCTTCCGCCAGGCGCTGCAGCGAGGCGGCGCAGAGTTCACGCAAATTGAATTGTGGCGCGGCCACCAGCCCCAGTTCGAACACCAGCGTACCCAGGCGATAGCGGCGTGCGCGGGCATCCCGCGAGACCATGCCTTCGGCCACCAGGGCCTTGAGCATGCGGTGCGCCGTGGGCGCTTCCAGGCCGCACAGGCGCGCGACGTCGACAAAGCGCAGCCCGCTTTCCTGGTGCTGCGCCAGCGTTTTCAGCACATTGACGACGCGGCGGATCGCCTGCGTGCCCGCGGGCGCCGTGCCGGCCGCGGCGGCGATGGTGGGGAGCAAAGTATCGCCAGCGCTTGCGGCCGCATACGGCTCAGGGTTAACCACAAGAATAACTTCCAGTATATGGATACTTCATAAGCCTGCGTTGACAGCTGTTTCGCCGATACATAAATTGGCTTCAACGATACAGAGGCAGAACGCCCGGGTCAAACATCCATTATATGGACTATCAATGATACCCAAGCAACGCATCGACTATTCCGCGATCATCGATCGCAAAAAGCTCACGCCGCCGGACGGGGCGCGCGTGATCGTCTGGCCCATCGTCAACGTGGAAGACTGGCAGATCGAGCGCTACATGCCGCGCCAAGTGCTGCCGCCGCCCACGGGCGTGACCACCCTTCCCGACATCGCCAACTGGGCCTGGCACGAATACGGCATGCGCGTCGGTTTCTGGCGCCTGAAGGCCGCGCTGGACCGGCTGGGCATCGTGCCCACGCTGTCCATCAACGGCAGCGTCTGCCTGAACTACCCGCGCGTCGCCGAAGAAGCGCACAAGTCCGGCTGGGAATTCATGGGCCATGGTTTCATCCAGATGCCCACCCATCAGGTCGAGGACCAGCGCGAGATGATCAAGCGCACGGTGGAAACCATCGAGCAGTTCACCGGCAAAAAGCCGGTCGGCTGGCTTGGCCCGGGACTGACGCAGACACTGGAAACGGTCGACTATCTGCATGAAGCGGGCATCCGGTATATCGGCGACTGGTGCCTGGACGACCAACCGTGCAAGGTACGCACGGCGACCGGCGATATGGTCGCGATGCCTTATGCCCTGGAATTGAACGACATTCCCGTGGTGGCCGTGCAGCATCACTCTTCCGATGAACTGCTGATCCGCGTCAAGGATACCTTCGACCGCCTTTACCAGGAAGGCACGGACCACGTGCGCGTCATGGGAATCGCGGTCCATCCTTTCCTGAGCGGCGTGCCGCACCGGATCAAGTATTTCGAGGAAGCGCTGGCCTACGTGGCGAACCACGATCATGTGAAATTCATGACCGGCGCGCAGATCCTCGACTGGTATCAGGGACAGCAAATCTGAACCTTGGCGGCACAACGAGCGGTACCCGGGCGGCGGCCCATGCCCAAACATGGCATGGCCGCGCCGAAAAAATCAAGGGGATAGGGCGATGGGGGAAACAAAGGACGCAAGCGTCCGCATTCATTGCGCGGCACACTATACAAACGCCGCGCTATCGCCCTAGTTATTCAAATCAGTTCGGAGTTCTTTATGCGTACCCGCAGTTTTCTCAGCGCCTTCGCGTGCCTGTTCGCCCTGTCTGCCAGCACCGGCGCATTGGCGCAGGCCGACTACCCCAGCCGGCCGATCCGCCTGCTGGTGGGCTTTCCGCCTGGCGGGATTTCGGACGTGATCGCGCGGACCGTCGCCTCCAAGGCCAGCACCATCCTTAAGCAGAACATCGTCGTGGAAAACCGGCCCGGCGCCGGCACGACCATCGCGGCGGATACGGTGGCGCGCGCGGCGCCGGACGGCTACACGCTGCTGCTGCAGGACACCACCACCCATGCCATCAACGCCAGCCTGTACCCCAAGCTGCCTTTCGATACGGTCAAGAGCTTTACGGCGATCTCGCTGGTGTCCAGTTCACCGCTGATGCTGGTGGTCAAGGCCGACTCGCCGGCCAAGACGGTCAAGGAACTGATCGCCATGCTCGCATCCAAGCCGGGCAACTATGCCTACGGCTCATCCGGCAACGGCACCATCATCCACCTGGACAGCGAAATGATGGACCGCGCGGCCAACGTGCAGGTCACGCACATCCCCTACAAGGGCAGCGCGCCCATTATCCAGGCCTTGCTGTCCGGTGACGTGGTCTATGCATGGAGCAGCATGCCGCCGGCAATCTCCCAGGTAAAGGCCGGCAAACTGCTTGCGCTGGCGGTCAGCACGCCCAAGCGCATCGCCGCAGCTCCGGATGTCCCGACCATCGCCGAAGCCGGCGTACCGGCCGCCGAGGTCGTGCTATACAACGGCGTGCTCGGACCCGCCAATCTCCCGCCCGCCATCGTCAAGCGCCTGAACGAGGCCTTCAACGAAGCGGCCAACAGCGACGAGGTCAAACAGGTCTACGCCACCCTGGGCGCGGAGCCCGTCTCGGTCACGCCTGAACAGATGCAGGCCCAGATCAATGCCGATATCCCGAAATACGGCAAGGTCGTGAAGGACATCGGCGCCAAGGTCGACTAGGACCCACCCCCGAAGCGCT
>DATJHN010000195.1:0-2782 GCA_035493915.1 Bordetella sp. | reverse complement strand
TTCCACATCGTCAGGTCGCCGCGAGCGTTCAATTCGTGCGATTCGGATTCGTCGCTGACGAAGTTGGAGACGACGGCGATGGCCAGGGCCTCGCGGGTCTGCGCCTGGCTCAGGCCGATCAGTCGCGCGAAGGAGCAGGTGGCGGCGATGGTGACCAGCATTGGATAGTCCAGGCCGTTGGAGTCCAGGTCGAACGTGTCGAACAGGCTGATGCAGACGTCGTAGCCGACGGCCAGAGCTGTCAGAACCTGTTCGCCGTTGTAGCCGCGCCATTCGGCCAGCGCGATCAGGCCGGGGATGATGTCGCTGGGATGACCGGCGGTCTTGCCGAAGTAGAAGTCGTTGTAGTCGTAGCCGCGCAGCGGCACGCCGTTTACGAGCGTGGCGGCTTCGACGTTGGTTGTTTGTCCCGTGCCCCAGATGGTCGCACCCTTGGCGACTTCGAAGTTGCGCGCATATTTACGCGCCAGCTGCGCGGGCGGATGCGGCAACGCGCCAAGCGACACGGCAAGCGCATCCACGAGCGCCGCCTTGGCTGCGTCTTTCGCGGTCTTGTCCAATTCCCCGGAGACGCCAGTGGCGAATGCCGCGAACGCGGTCAGCAGTTTGTCTTCCTTGGTGGTATTGCCAGACATCGGTATGTCCTCCTGTGCATCGAGACGAATGTTGAAGGTTAGTATGCTTACCATCTATTGTTCGTATGCTAACTCAATGTTCGGCAAAGGCAAGTTTTTTTTGTGGGCTGATGCTTGGGGTAAACGCGGATATGCGGGGCGGGTCGGTTTGATCCCGCTAATTGGGATTAACTTATCGGATCCTGAATACCGCATCCCCAAGGAGACCCAGCGTGACCACACCGACCATACTTAGCTGTGCCGTAACGGGAAACATCACGTCGATCAAGCAGCATCCTGGCCTGCCGTGTACGCCGGAACAGATCGCCACCGCCTGCATCGATGCGGCGCGCGCGGGCGCGGCCATCGTGCACATCCACGTGCGCCACGCCGATGGCCGGCCCAGCATGGAGTTGGCGCACTATCGCGAAGTCGTGGAGCGTATCCGTGCCAGCGACGTGGACGTCGTCATCAATCTGACGACTGGTCCCGGCCAGCGCTTCGTGCCCGGCGAAGACGATCCCAAGGTTGCCGCGCCCGGCACCACGCTGATGCGTCCGGAACCGCGGGTGGAACACGTGGTGGCGCTGCGTCCCGAGATGTGCAGCCTGGATCTGAACACCATGTATTCCGGTTCGTCCGTCGTCATCAATACGCCGGCCAATGTGCGCATCATGGCGAATCTAATCCGCGAAACAGGAACCCTGCCGGAGCTGGAGGTCTTCGATTCCGGCGACATCCATCTGGCGCATGACCTGATCGCCGACGGCACCATCGAATCGCCGGCGCTGTTCCAGATCGTGCTGGGCGTGAAGTACGGCGCCAGCGCAACGCCCGCCACCATGATGTACCTGCGCTCGATATTGCCGGAAGGCGCCAATTGGGCGGCGTTCGGCATCGGCCGCTGGGAATATCCCATGCTCGCGCAGGCCTGGCTGCTGGGCGGCCACGTGCGCGTCGGCCTGGAAGACAACATCTACATCGAGAAGAACAAACTGGCGCCCGACAACGCCGCCTTGGTGCGCAAGGCGGCGGGCATCATCCAAGAACTGGGCGGCAAGCTGGCCACGGCGGGCGAGGCGCGCGAAATGCTGCGGTTGAGGAAGATGGCGCCGCGTTAGAACCAGTTGACGCAGGCAGGCAGCTGTCTGTGTACGTTGGCCGGCAATCCGGTCCGGCGCGCAAGCGCCTGGTCCGGTTCCGCGATGGCATCGCACGGCGTGTTCAGGTTCGACGAAGGGTTAAAGGTCTATCTGCATCGTGAGCCAGTCGACTTATCTTGTTGACCCGACCCTTGGGGCCACCCTCATGCTGACTTCTGGTCAACAACAAAGAGGTGTCTTATGAGTTCTTCCACCCGTTGTTTGAACGCATCGGAAGCAGCCGGCCGGCTCGGTGTATCCGTCAAGGCGCTACGGTTATATGAGCAGCAGGGACTGGTAACTCCCGGCCGTACCGCAGCAGGATACCGAGTATATGGGCCTAACGATATGGCTCGTGCCGCCCAGATCGCGGCCCTGCGAGCGCTCGGTCTCAGTCTTGCGCAGGTGGCGCGAGTATTGGACGGCGATCCTCAAAGTCTGGAAGCTGGTTTAGCCGCGCACGAAACCGCACTGGATTGTGAGATCCATGAACTTGTCCGCAAGCTGGATAAGGTCCGGAGCATCCGGTCCGATCTCGCGCGAGGTCAAATGCCAGTCGACGGAGAACTGATACGTCTGCTCGATCGGACGGAGATCCGAGTGGCATTCGAGCGTCCGTGGCCTTGGGGTGGTGAATGGTTCGAACTTTGCGATGTGCGCCCGTTGAACTACATCATCGGTTCGCTGGGCAGTGGGAAGACCAGGTTAGCCCGTCGTCTGGCAGAGACTTTGCCTGACGCCGCCTTTCTGGGTTTGGAACGACTGGACGATGGCGGTGATGCGGCAATTGATTTGCTGAATGCCGATCCGGCTCTCAAGTCGCGTGTCAACCAAACATTGGAATGGCTCGTCGACGAGGGCGCGACAGAATCGAAAGCCCTGATCGCGCTGCTTGTTGGTCTGGAAGCCGAAGGCCCTGACTTCCTGGTCGTGGATATGATCGAACAGGGGCTCGAACAGGCCACACAGGAGGCATTGATCACCCATCTTCGCCACCGGGCGAAAACCGCCGGGCGGCCTCTCTTC
>DATJHN010000194.1:0-2714 GCA_035493915.1 Bordetella sp. | reverse complement strand
ATTTCCGGCAGCTCGCGCAAGATCTCGGAGATCGTCAGCGTGATCGACGGCATCGCGTTCCAGACCAACATCCTGGCGCTGAACGCGGCGGTGGAAGCTGCGCGCGCGGGCGAACAGGGCAAGGGTTTCGCGGTGGTGGCGGGAGAAGTGCGCTCGCTGGCGCAGCGCAGTGCCCAGGCAGCCAAGGAAATCAAGTCGCTGATCGAGGATTCGGTCAGCAAGGTCGGCGCGGGTTCGCAACAGGTGGAACGCGCCGGCGCGACCATGCAGGAGATCGTGGCGTCGGTGAAGCGCGTGACGGACATCATGGGCGAGATCTCGGCGGCGTCGGAAGAGCAATCCAGCGGCATCGACCAGGTCAACCGCGCGGTATCGCAGATGGACGAAGTGACGCAGCAGAACGCAGCGCTGGTGGAGGAAGCCGCCGCGGCAGCCGGTTCGCTGCAGGAACAAGCGCAACGCCTGGCTGAAGCGGTGTCGGTGTTCAAGATCAACCAGGGTCACGTCATCGACGTTCCCGCGCGCGCCATCGCATCGCCGGTTACGCCCCGCGTGGCTGCCGCGCCGGTGGAACCGGTCGTGACGGCCGATGCCCCTCGCTTGAGGCATACCGCACCTGCAGCGCCGGCAGCCGCGCGTGCCGCCAAGGCCGCGCCAGCCGCGGCGCCGGCGCGCGCCGCCGCCGTGCCGGCGAAGCGTGCGGCCCCGGCCGCCAACGACAATTCCGCCCCGCGCCCCGCGCCGGCCGCCAAGGCGCGCGCGGTTGCCGCCGGCGGCGGCGCCGCCGCCCTGAGCGACGACGATTGGGAATCCTTCTAGGACCGCCATGATCCGGACATCGCATCTCTTCGTGAAATGGCGGGCAGGCCTGCTCGCCTGCCTGGCGGGTAGCGCGCTGCTGGCCGGGTGCGCTACGGGACAGAATTTTTCCACCGACGCCGTCGCCAGTTTGCAGCCCGGTCGTACGACCATGACTGACGCCGTCCAGATCCTGCAGGGCATGCCGCAGCAGGTCATGCCGCAATCGGATGGATCGACGATTGCGCTGTGGGCGTACAAAATGTCCCTGGTAACTGACGCCATCTATTACCGGCGGGAAGCGATGCTGCAGTTCGCGCCGGACGGACGCCTGGCGCGTGTCCTGGATACCACCAATGTTCCGTTGTCGGGCGCGACACGGCAGAAGCTGCTGGGTGCGGCTTCCATTCCGCAGGATACCCAGGCGCCGGCAGGCGCCGTGGAACCCGCATCGCCCGATGCCGGCGCGGCCGCGCCACCTGGCGCAACCGCGATTCCCGTGCCGGCGCTGTAGCCGCGCGGCATCCAACGGTCGTGACACCGCCCTCACGAGGGGCAGGGGAGCGGCCATTCTTTCGAATCAGATAGCAAGTTTGGAGGCCCCCTATGGAAGCCACTGCAGATACGAGCCGTAAGGCCAAGGCCAGCAAGCGCAAGGCGGCGCGTCCGCCCAAGGTCAAGCGTAAATTTTCGGTGCGCGACACGCGCGTCGGCACTTTGCTGATGATCGTGCTAGGAATTTTCGCCCTGCTGATCGTGGCGGTAGGCGGCATGGCGGCCTACTTCCTGAACCAGAACTATCGTGCGGTGATCGACCTGGGCGCCCTGACCGATCGCGCCACGCAGGTGCAGATCATCAACGCCAACATGCTGCGGGCGCGCGTCGCGCTGCTGGTGTCGGCGCGCGACCTGCAGGAAGCCGGCGCACCGAACGCGGCACCGGACGCCGCTGCGGCCGCCAAGAAAGACGCGGCCGATTCGCTGAAGTCCGCCAACGATCTGCTGGGCGAAGTGCGCAACAACTTCGGCGAGTTCCAGAAGAACATGCTGGAGGACGACACCGGACGTCAATTGTCGATGAACCTGGTGCGCCGCTACCGCTCCTACATCGACGACGGCGTGGACACCATGGTGGAAGCCCTGCGCAGCCAGGACTACAGCACCTTCTACATGGTCAATACCGAATATGGCACGCCCCGCAGCGCCGCGTTCGTCGATGCCATCGAGGAATTCTCCAAGTACATCAAGGCCTCCCAGAACGAAACGGCGAATCAGGCCAAGGACAACCTGAACGTGGCGCTGATCGCCGTGGCGGTCGCGGTGGCCCTGGCCATCATCCTGATGATCGTGGCGCGTATCGTCTTCGGCCGCATGGTCGTGCGTCCGTTGGTCGAAGCCGGCCAGCACTTCGACAAGATCGCCAACGGCGACCTGACGCAGCGCGTGGACATCCGTTCGCACAACGAGATCGGCATGCTGTACGGTGCGCTCAAGCGCATGCAGGAAAGCCTGACGCGCACGGTATCGCTGGTGCGCCGTGGCGTGGATGAAATCAATGTGGGCTCGCGCGAGATTTCCGCGGGCAACACGGACCTGTCCAGCCGCACCGAGCAACAGGCGGCATCGCTGGAAGAAACCGCGGCGTCGATGGAAGAACTGGCGTCCACGGTCAAGCAGAACGCAGACAACGCGCGCCAGGCCAATCAGCTGGCGGCCAGCGCATCGGACGTGGCCGAGCGTGGCGGTTCGGCGGTTGCTGAAGTCGTGAACACGATGCAGGGGATTTCCGGCAGCTCGCGCAAGATCTCGGAAATCGTCAGCGTGATCGACGGCATCGCATTCCAGACCAACATCCTGGCGCTGAACGCGGCGGTGGAAGCTGCGCGCGCGGGCGAACAGGGCAAGGGTTTCGCGGT
>DATJHN010000193.1:0-5860 GCA_035493915.1 Bordetella sp. | reverse complement strand
CGACCCCTCGCACCAGGCGGCGCGCGGCGCCCTGGTCGACCTGATCGCGGGCGGCAACGTCTACGTCAAGCTATCGGCGGCGCATCGCGCGTCCGCGTTGCCGGACTGCGCGGATGTACAGCCGCTGGCCGAGGCATTTCTGCAGTGCCGCACCGACCGCATGGTATGGGGCACCGATTGGCCGCATCCCGGTGCGTGGCCCGGCACGACGCGGAACCCCGCCGTCATCGAACGCTTTCATCCCATCGATGACAGCGCGGCGCTGGAACGGCTGCGGCGCTGGGTGCCGGAAGCCGACCATTTCGCCGCCGTCCTGGCGAATAACCCGGCGCGGCTTTACTGGTACGCGTGAACACACCGGCAAGCACGGCACTTCGCGGCGCGGCGTCCACCGGCCACGCGCCGCTTTTCAACTAGCCGGGCACGGCCTGGAGCGCCGTCCGGCCGGAGCATCAGACCGGATCGAACAGGCCCGTGTGTAAGAACGCCGCGCGCGCGATACCCAGCACGGCATCGATGCCGGATCCACGCGATGTCACGGGATAGGCGGCGCACATGACGCGCGGCGCCAGCGGCGGATTCTGCTGGTAGCGGATCAACTCGCCCGATTCCAGCTCACGCTGCACCACGCAGACGGGCAGTACGCTGGCCGCCACGCCCGCCAGGACCAGGCGCGCGATGACGGCGATGTTGTTGCAGGTGCTGAAGGACGGCGGCGGCGAGCCGTCCGACGTGCACCAATCGACCAGCAATTCGTTCAGCGGCGACGGCGGGGTCACACTCAGGATGGGAATGCCAACAACGTCGCGCGGCCGCAATACGGCGGGCCCGATGGGCTTGGCGGCACTGGACACCCAAGCCACGTCGGTGCTTCCCAGCGATTCGACCGCCAGGCTGCGGTGCTGGCGCGGCTCGGTCAGGAACGCAAGGTCCAGCTTTTTGCGCATCAGCAGGTCCGACAGCACGGTGCTGTTGGTCACCGTCAGTTCGATGCGCAGGCGCGGATACTCGGTTTCCAGCGTTCCCACCAGCTCGGGCAGGCAGGTCATGGCGAACGTATCCGAAACCCCCAGGCGCAATGAGCCCTGCAGCACGTCGCCGGTACGCAGCCTGTCCTCCATTTCATCGAACAGATCCAGCCCGCGTTCGGCATAGCGCAGCAAGATCGTGCCTTCCGCGGACAGGCGCATGCCATTGCCGCGCCGTTCGAACAGCCGCGCTCCCAGCGCCGATTCCAGTTCGCGTATCCGCAGCGATACCGTGGGCTGCGTCAGGTTCAGCCTTTCCGCCGCCGCGTGGAAAGTCCCCAGGCGGCAGATCCATAAAAAGGCCTCCAGCTGCGCCAGTGAAAACTTCCTCATTGGAATTCCTTATCAAAAATGGCCTAAATATCCAATTGGACCTAGCGTAAACCCTATCACATAATCCAAAAACATATAGAAGACAGGAGATGTGATGGCGGTGACAGGCGTCGACGCCCACGCGCACGTAATGCGCCGGGAGGCCAGACTGATTCCGGAACGTCATTCGGCTCCCCTGCGGGACGTCAGCGTCGATGAATACATCGGCCTGCTCGATGCCCACGGTCTGTCGCATGGCGTGCTGACTGCTCCCAGCTTTCTGGGCACCGACAATTCCCTGTTGCTGGACGCGCTAAGCCGCTATCCCGGGCGTCTCGCCGGAACGGCCATCGTCGATCCCGGCATCGATATCGAGATGCTGGCCGCCATGCGTGACCAGGGCATCGCCGGCATCCGCCTCAATTGGGTTCGCCGCGACACCCTGCCCGATATCGATGCGCCGGCGTATGCCGCCCTGTTCCGCCATGTGCGGACGCTGGGCCTGCACGTCGAACTGTTCCTGGAAGATGCGCCCACCGCGCGCATCCTGCCGCGCCTGCTCAACCATGGCGTCGACGTGGTATTGGATCATTTCGGCTGCCCGGATCCACTATTGGGTGTGGCGGGACCGGGTTTCGTGCAGGTATTGCGCGCGCTCCGGACCGGCCATGCCTGGGTCAAGCTTTCGGCGCCCTATCGCCTGGCGGGTGCGGATCCGCGCCGCTATGTCGATGCACTGCTCGATGCCGGAGGTCCGGAACGGCTGATGTGGGGCAGCGATTTTCCCTGGGTCGGGCACGAAGAGCACGGCGGCGGTATCCGCTATGCCGACTGCCTGGCCTGGCTGTCCGACTGGATTCCGCAACCGGCCATTCGCCAGGTGGTGCTGTGCGACACCGCAGCCGCGGTATTCGGTTTCACGCGACCTCGGATACCCGCCGCCGCAACCTCATAACATCAGACGGCGCCGGCCAGGCGCCACTAAAACACACCCGCAAAAAAGCGGAGGAGACTCATGCAAGCCTCGCCATCCACACTCACCGCCGAACAAGGCGCGATCGACAAGATCACCCGGCGCTTCGTTCCGCTGCTGATCGTCTGCTACTTCGTGTCCTATCTGGACAAGGTCAACGTCGGCTTCGCGGCGCTGTCCATGAACAGCGCGCTGGGCATCACGGCTGCCCAGTTCGGATTCGGCGCGGGCATCTTCTTTGCCACCTACTGTATCTTCGAAGTCCCCTCCAACCTTGCCCTGGCGCGGTTCGGCGCGCGGCGGTGGCTGGCGCGCATCATGATCACCTGGGGCATCGTATCGGCGGGCACCGCCTTTATCACGGGCGCCACCGGCTTTTACGTCATGCGCAGCATCCTGGGCGCCTGCGAGGCCGGTTTCTTCCCCGGCATCATTTACTTCCTGACGCTCTGGTTTCCGCCGCAATACCGCGCGCGCATGATCGGCTATTTCATGGTGGCGATCCCGCTGTCCAGCCTGATCGGCGCGCCCTTGTCGGGCCTGTTGCTGCGCCTCGATGCATTCGGACTGCACGGCTGGCAATGGCTGTTCATCCTGGAAGCCCTGCCCGCGATCGTGCTGGGCGTGGTGCTGCTGATCTGGCTGACCGACCGCCCCGAGCAGGCCAAATGGCTGACGGACGCCGAACGCGGATGGATCGCCAGCCAGATGCGCGAAGAAGCACTGCGACGCGACGAGGCCGGCGTGGCGCCGCGCGGCAGCATGCTGACCGCCTTTATCGATCCGCGCGTGCTGGCGCTGGTCGTCGTCTACTTCGGTACGACGGCGCTGCATCAGACCATGTCGTTCTGGCTGCCCCAAATCGTCAAGGGTTTCGGCCTGTCCAATACGCAGACCGGTTTCGTCACCGCCATTCCCTACCTGACCGGCGCCATCGGCATGGTGTTGTTCGGCCGGCATTCCGACCGCCACGCCGAACGCAAATGGCACGCCGCCATCGCGCTGGTGCTGGCCACGGCGGGCTTCGCCGCATCGGCGGTCTTCGATGAGCCCGTGGCGCGCCTGACTTCTTTCGCGGTCGCATCGCTGGGCGTGTTCGGTGCACTGCCGGTTTTCTGGTCGCTGCCCAGCGCATTCCTGGACCAGCGCAAGGCCGCCGGCGGTATCGCGTACATCAACTGCCTGGGTTCGCTGTCGGGCCTGTTCGCGCCCTGGCTGATCGGCGTCATCCGCCAGGAGACCGGCAGTTTCCAGGGCGGACTGCTGTCGGTCACGGGCATGTCGCTGATCGCGTTGCTGGTCCTGCTGGCGCTGCCGCTGGCGCACGCCACGCCGCGCGGATCGATGCGGCCGGCTCCCCTTCATGGAAAATAGACGCCGCCCGCCCGGCATGCCGGGCCCGTGCAGAAGATTCATCCGCTACAAGCGCTGTTATCGTGAATCAACCCACCACCTTTCCTGACTCCACCGCCGCCGGCGCGGCAAACCCGTCCAAATCCGCCGCGTCCGCCGGCGCCGGCCGCCCGGTAGCGATCGACCCGGATGGCGGCCCACCAGCCTGTCCCGCGCCGCTGCCTGCGGCCGGCGCGCCCACCTTTACCGTTCCCGCCGGCGCGTGCGACTGCCATGCACACGTCTTCGGCGGACCACCGCGCTACCCGTACCGGGAGCCGCGCCGCTATACCCCGGCTGCCGACACCGGAGTCGAACAGTACGCGCAAGTCCTGCGCGCGCTGGGACTGACGCGCGCCGTGCTGGTGCAGCCCACGCTGTACCACGACAACAGCCTGACGCTGGACGGCATGCGTGAGCTGGAACAGGCCGGCATCGAGGCACGCGGCGTCGCCCTGGCCAACGCGCGGACTTCCGACGCCACGCTGGCCGGCATGCACGACGCCGGCATCCGCGGCGTGCGCGCGCACCTGCGCGGCGCGGCGGAAGGCCGCCCGGGCGATGACATTCCGCTGGCCGAGCGCCTGCAAACACTGGACCGGCTGGCCGAGCGCATCGCGCCGTTGGGCTGGCATCTGCAACTGCACGTCGCCGGCGCCGAACTGCCCCGGCTGGCCGATTGGATAGGCAAGCTGCCGATCCCGGTCGTGCTGGACCATTTCGCCCGCGTACGCCTGTCCGCCGGCAGCGAGGATGCCAGCGGGCGTACGCTGTTGGACCTATTGAAGTCCGCCAACTGCTGGCTCAAGCTATCCGCGCCGAACCGCTTCGACGATCCGCTGCCGCCGTATCCCAGCCTGGCGCCCTTCGCTCGCCAGCTGGTCGAGGCCGCACCTGGCCGTATGCTATGGGGCAGCGACTGGCCGCATTCTTCCTTCCAGGGAACCATGCCCAGTGATGCCGCCCTGCTGGACGCGCTGGCGCTATGGGCGCCGGAAGCCGCCACGCGGCGGCGCATACTGGTCGACAATCCGGCAAAGCTGTATGGCTTTTCCCCCTCTCCCACCAAGACGAAAAGAGAAGCACCATGAGCAACGACGCACAGAATACCGAGCAGTTCCCCAACAATATCGCCCATCCGGTCAGCCAGGCCGACAAGATCAAGCGCATGCGGGACATGTTGAATTCGGGAAAGATCATTGTGACGCCCGGGATTTTCGATGGCTACAGCGCACGCATGGCGGAACGCAAAGGTTTCCAGGCCGCGGCCATCAGCGGTTCGGCGACATCCAATTCGCGTTTTTCGCAGCCCGATATCGGGATCATGTCGCTGCTTGAAAATGCCAACGCTTGTCAGCATATTGCGCGCGGGGTTTCGATTCCGGTGATGGCCGACGCCGATACCGGGTACGGCAATGCGGTGACCGTTTATCACACGGTGCAGTATTTCGAGGAGGCGGGGCTGGTCGGGATCAATATCGAAGACCAGGTCAACCCGAAGCGCTGCGGGCACATGCGGGGCAAGGAAGTTATCAATGCACACGAAGCCGCGCAGAAGATCGAGGCTGCGGTGCGCGCGAAGCGGAACCCGGGCTTTATCATCAATGCCCGGACCGATGCGATTGCTGTGGAAGGGCTGGATAAGGCGATCGAGCGTGCCAAGATGTACCTGGCTGCGGGTGCCGATATGGTGTATCCGGATGCGATCGGTTCGGCGGATGATATCAAGCGTTTCGTGGATGCGGTGAAGGCGCCGGTCAGTATCAACATGGGCTTCGGTGTGCGCTCGCGTCCGACTACGCCGCTGCTGACTCCCGTGGAACTGCAGGCCATGGGCGTCGCTCGCGTCAGCTATGCGCGGATGCTGTCGGCTGCGTCGCTGATGGCCATGGGGAAGGCGCTGGATCTGCTGATGGACAGCGCGGTCACGGGAACGCGGCATGACCGTCCTGATCTGCTGGTGGGCATCGAAGACATTACCTCGCTGATGGGTTATGCGTTTATCGATGAACTGGAATCCAGTCTGCTTACCGAGGATGAACTTGAACGGAAGTATCACGGGGTTAAGCAGTCGTTTGTGATTAAAGAGAAGCATTGAACTGTTGGCTGTCGTTTTGATTGGCTGCTGGCGGTGGGTGTATTTCTAGGGCCGTCC
>DATJHN010000192.1:0-3597 GCA_035493915.1 Bordetella sp. | reverse complement strand
ACGAGGCCGGCAATGTCGGCCCCCTGGCCCGGGAGATCGCGGCCGCCCTGGCAGCCGAAGCCCATGAGATCATCTTCGTGGACGACGGTTCGACCGATGCGACACCTGCGGAACTGCAGGCGCTGAAGGCGGAGATTCCCGCGCTCCGGGTGCTGCGCCATGCCCGCAATCTCGGCCAGAGCCGCAGCATTCGCAGCGGCGTGATGGCGGCCAGAGGCGGCATCGTCGTCACCCTGGATGGCGATGGCCAGAACGATCCGGCGGACACACCCAAGTTGCTGGCCATGCTGCGGACCGATTCCAGCCTTGCCATGGTGTCGGGCGTGCGCGTCAAGCGGCAGGACAAGGCCAGCCGGCGGCTGGCCTCGCGGCTGGGCAATGGCTTGCGCAACGCCTTGCTGGGCGACGGCGCCAGCGACACCGGCTGCGGCCTGAAAGCCTTTCATCACGACATGTTCCTGAGCCTGCCCTATTTCGATCACATGCACCGCTTCCTGATCGCGCTGACGCAACGCGAAGGCGGGCGCGTCGCCTATGTGCCGGTGAACCACCGCCCGCGCCTTCAGGGTGCCTCCAAATACACGAATTTCGGCCGTCTGCTGGTGAGCGTGCAGGACCTTCTCGGTGTGCGCTGGCTGCAACGGCGGCACCGCGGGGTAGCCACGATCGAGGAGCTTTAAATGAGCTTTCTCACCCACCTTTATCTCAACGCCATCGCCAGTCCGTACGACACGCTGTGGACGGTGATCGGTTTTGCCGGCCAGGGCGTGTTCGGCGTCCGCATGCTGATCCAGTGGCTCTCCAGTGAAAAGCAGGGCCACAGCGTCATTCCCATCGCCTTCTGGTATTGCAGCCTGATCGGCGGCCTGACCCTGTTTCTCTATGCGATACATTTGCAGGCCTGGCCGCTGGTGCTCGGCCAGGGGCTGCCGCTGCCGATCTATCTGCGCAATCTCTGGATGATCTACCGCGACCGCGCCCAAGGCCCCCAAACCGCTTGAATCGATCCAGACGTCGGCCCCCTATCTTTTTGATTTAAAATAGCTTTCAGGAACCTTGCGGGGCCGAGCGGGGCCGTGTATTTCCCCTTCTCCCTGGCAGGACAGGTGGCCGAGTGGTTGAAGGCGCACGCCTGGAAAGTGTGTAACGGTGAAAGCCGTTCGAGGGTTCGAATCCCTCTCTGTCCGCCATTACTTGAACTCTGGATTGTAAAATCCTGACTTCAGGCGGTCACCGTGCTCGTCGGCATCGGCGCCGTCGCCCTTCTGCTGTGGGAACCGCACATCGAGGGCAGAAACGCGCACGCCACGCTCTTTCAAATATACTTCAACGATCCCTTCCTAGCGTTTGCGTATATCGCGTCGTTCTCGTTTTTCGCGGGCCTTTATCAGGCCTTCAGGCTGCTGGGTTACGCCAGAGATAATAAGATGTTCTCGCAGGCGAGCGTAAAAGCCGTGCGGACCATAAGATTTTGCGCGATAGCGATGATCGGCTTTGTTACCGCCGGTGAAATCTTCATCATGCTTGCCGATTCAGACGATCGCGCGGGCGGGGTTTTCATGGGCATCCTCATCGCGTTCGGCTCGCTCGTGGTTGTCGCCGCGGCAGCGATGTTCGAACAGATTTTACGCGATGCGATGAGCATGAAATCCGGAACGGCATGAAGAGATAACGACCGGATTGGCAATTGACGTCCGTGCGGGTTGTCCGGTCAAATGCTTATCGATGTAAGGGCACGAGGGGCATGCTGGACTTCGATCAGATCATGGCCCCGCTTGGCGCCCAGGTTTTCCTGCGGGACTACTGGCTCAGGCAATTCGTGCACATCCGCGGCAAGGCCGGCCGGTTCACCGCGCTGCTGACCTGGGATGCGCTGAATGGCATGCTTCAGCAGCATCGCCTCACGCCGCCACGCCTCAAGCTCTACAAGGACGGTCAGCCGCTGGACCCGTCGCAATATCTGACGCCGGCCATGTTCGGCGTGCCGCGCGTGGATGCGGGCCGCCTGATCCTCAGCCTGGCTGAAGGCGCCAGCCTGATCCTGGACGATGTTCAGGAAATGGCGCCGCATGTGCGGGACCTGATGGGGGCCTTCCAGGATGCATTGCAGACAGACGCGTTCGCCAACCTCTATGCCGGCTGGCACAACAACAATGCCTTCAACCGTCACTGGGACCCGCAGGAAGCGGTCGTGCTGCAGCTCGCCGGGCGCAAAAGATGGCGGGTGTACCGCCCTACCCGGCCGAACCCGCTGCAGAATGACGACGCGCCACCGCCTACCGTGCCGCCGGCCTGGGAAGGCACTTTGAACGACGGCGATGTTCTCTACATTCCCCGCGGCTGGTGGCACGAGGCCGTTCCGCTGGGCGAGCCCAGCCTGCACCTTACCGTATCGCTCACGCCGCCCACCGCGCTGGATTATCTGGGCTGGGTGATGTCGCGCCTCAGAAACCATGCCGAGTTGCGTGCCGGCCTGCAGCCGGCCGGCAATGGGACTCGGCAAGGGGACATGGCGGCGAAGATTTCGGCGCTGGTCACGGACGCACTGCGTGCGGCGCCACTGGAGGAATTCCAGCTTCAGTGGGAGGCCAATATGCGTCCCAATCCGCATATTCGCCTGCCCGATGCGCCTTACGACCAACTGGCCGCCCTGAGCGAAACCAGCCTGGTGCGCCTGGCCTCGCTGCATCGCCTGGCGTTTGCGCGCGTGGGCGAGAATTTCGAATTCGCGGCCGCGGGACGATTGTGGACTGTCCCCAAGGCGCTGCAACCTGCCCTCGCCCAATTGCAGAACAATCGTGAATGCGCCGTGCGCGAACTTGGACTGGCGCTCACGGATGCCGGGGCCAAGGCCGACCTGCTGAAAAGCCTGGGCGTTCTGGCCCAGGCCGGTGTCGTGCTGGCGCGAAAAGGCTGAAGACCGGCACACACAAAAAACGCCCGGACCGCGGGCGGCCCGGGCGCGTCTTTCAGGCAATGGGATCAGTCGCTGACGCGAACCCCGATATGGAACATGCGGCCGATGGCGTCGTACAGGAACGGATTCATGCCATCGTTGGTTGGGTTCTGGTTGGAGGAATACAAAGGCGGCGCGTTCTTGTTGAACACGTTTTCGACCTGGCCATAGATCTTCCAGTGCTCGTTGATGTTCACCGAGGCGCCAAGGTCGATATAGAAGATGCCCGGTACATGGTTGTCGTTGACGGTCGGATTGGCCAAGGTCGACAGCGGGCAGCTGCCTGGCGTGCACTGGACCCAGTTGTTGTTGTGCTTGCCTTCCGAGATCCAGCGTTCCGCGACATGGAATTCCCAGTTGTCGGCATCATAGCTCTGGGTGGCGTACACCTTCAGATGGGGGATATTGCCGTCATTGGCGCCAGCCGAGTTCACCACGATGCCGCCCGGCACGCCGGGGTTGGTGATGAATTTGGTGACATAGGTGGCCAGCCCCCGGAGGGTGAAGCTGCCGGGAATGGACATCATGTCCCAGTCCTCGAGGCTGAACTGATAGGACGATTCGATATTGAAACCGTCCGTCACGGTCGAAGCGACGTTGAAGAACTGGGTGTTCACCTGCAGCCAGTTGGCGGGGAAGGT
>DATJHN010000191.1:0-10302 GCA_035493915.1 Bordetella sp. | reverse complement strand
GCTGGACACGCCGGGAATCGAGCACACCTCGCCCCTGGTCGGATTCGATGTAACGACGTCGACCAATGCGTCCAATAGCGGCACCGTCTACCTGGGCTTGCCCTCGCTGTACAACCATCACATTCCCGGCGTCAATGCCGCCGTCATGCTGCAGCGGTTGCGCCAGCGCCTGTCCGTTATCAAGGATGCCTACGTACTGGTCGTGCAACCGCCACCCGTGCAAGGCCTGGGCAGTGCCGGCGGCTTCAAGATGATGTTGCAGGATCGCGGCGGACTGGGCACGGCCGCGCTGGCCAAGGCTGCGCGCGACATGGTGTCGGAAGCCAATAAGGATCCCGTCTTCGGCGGTGTCTTCACCCTGTTCAATGCGGGCTCGCCGTCCATCTATGCGGATATCGATCGCCTGAAAGCGGAAAAGGTCGGGTTGAAGCCGAGCGACGTGTTCTCGACGCTGCAGCTCTATATGGGTTCGCAGTACGTGAACGACTTCAACTATCTGGGCCGCACCTACCAGGTATTCGCCCAGAGCGACGCCCAGTTCCGCCAAACGCCTGAAGACATCCTGCGCTTGAAGGCACGCAACGCCAACGGCGAGATGGTACCCATCGGAACCGTGGCCACGCTCGCCAACCAGACCACGCCCTACCGGATCCCGCGGCACAACCTTTATCCGGCCGCCGAAGTCCAAGGCTCGGCCGCGCCCGGGGTTGCGTCAGGCACCGCACTGGCACATATGGAGGCGATCGCCGACCGCGTGCTGCCCGCCGGCATCGGCTACGAGTGGACAGACCTGGCTTTCCAGCAACAGCAGCACGGCACCCCGACACTGCTGGTCTTCGCCGCCGCCGCGCTCTTCGTGTTCCTGGTGCTGGCCGCCCAATACGAAAGCTGGAAGCTGCCGTTGTCCATCATCCTGATCGTGCCGATGTGCTTGCTGGCTTCGTCCACGGGGCTCCATATCCGCGGCCTTCCCATCGACATCCTTGCCCAGATCGGCTTCATCGTCCTGGTCGGCCTGGCCGTAAAGAACGCGATCCTGATCGTCGAATTCGCCCGGCAACATCAAGACGAAGGCGCCGACGCCGGCGAAGCCGCGGTGCATGCGGCACGCACCCGGCTGCGTCCGATCCTGATGACCTCCTTCGCGTTCATCCTGGGTGTCGTGCCGCTCGCGATAGCCACCGGAGCAGGCGCCGAAATGCGCCAATCATTGGGCACGGCCGTACTGTTCGGCATGATCGGAGTTACCGCCTTCGGCCTGCTCCTTACCCCCGCCTTCTACACCATGACCCAGAAACTCGGCTTCGGAAAGCGCCGGGAACACAACCTCAGGAGCCCAGCATGAGCCGCCCCACTGTCATTTTCTCCAGGACGATAGCGATCAGCACGCTCATGGCCGCGATCCTGGCGGGTTGTGCCGTCGGCCCCGACTACCAGCGCCCTGAGTCGGATCTCGCACCCTTCCACCACGTGGCGGATGCAGCGCCGAAGCAAGGCCAGCCAGTCCCGCCGCTGGACCAGTGGTGGACCGGATTCAATGATCCCGCGCTGGTCACGATCGTCCAACGCGCGCTGGACCAGAACCTGGACCTGGCGGCCGCGGTGGCTCGCGTCAGCCAGGCGCGAGCGGTCGCCGCGGGAGCAGGCGCCCAACTCCTGCCCACCGTCGACCTGGGCGGCACAGGAACATTCCAGCACCAGAGCCTGCGCAGCCCGGTCAACACCATCGCCAGCGGCAGCCCAGGCTTCTCACGCGACTTCCATGGCTACACCGTCGGCCCCGCCGCAAGCTGGGAACTCGACCTGTTCGGCGGCTTACGCCGCGGCGCCGCGGCCTCCAAGGCTGAAGCCGAGGCCGCGGAAGCCGATCAGGTTGGCACAAGAGTGATTGTTGCCGCCGATGCCGCCGACGCCTATTTCCAGATCCGCGGCTACCAGGCCAGACTCGAAATCGCGCAGCGGCAGATCAAAACGGACGAGCAGCTCCTGGAGCTGGTGCAACGGCGATACCAGGCCGGTGCCGCACAAGGACTGGAAGTAGCGCAGGCGGACGCGCTGCTGAAGCATGCCCGGGCCACAGTGCCCCCGCTACGCATCGCGCTGGAGCAGCAGTTGAACCGGCTGGACGTATTGATGGGTGCCCAACCTGGCTCATACTCCCGCCAGCTTCAGGCAGCAAGCGAAATCCCGGCTCCGCCCGCAATCCCGGGCGACGCGCAGCCCATCGACGTATTGCGCCGCCGCCCCGACATCATCGCCGCCGAGCGGCGCCTGGCGGCATCCAACGAACGCATCGGCGTGGCGATCTCCGACTACTACCCCAAGGTCTCGCTATCCGGACTCCTGGGCTTCGACAGCATCAGCGGCCACCTGTTCAACGCCAGCTCGTTCGAAGCAATCGGCGGCGGCGCCCTGCGTTGGCGACTGTTCGACTTCGGCAAGGTCGACGCCGAAGTCGCGCAAGCAAAGGGAGCCAGCGCGGAAGCACTCGCGATCTACCGCCAGTCCGTTCTGCGAGCAGCGGAGGACGTCGAAAACGCCTTCGTGAACCTGGCACAGACAGATATCCACGTCGGTCAACTGCAGGATCAGGTGCAGTCGTTGGTGAAGGCACGGGACCTGTCCGAACAAGCCTATCGCGCCGGCTCGGTCTCACTGACGGACGTACTGGACGCCGACCGGCAACTGCTGGACGCCCGCGATGAACTGGATGCCCAACGCGCCGATGCAGCCCGGGCCGCGGTCGGTGTGTTCCGTGCACTGGGCGGCGGCTGGAACCCAACAACCACTGTCGCAAATGCCAACGGCTAACTCGCCAAAGTGGATGGAACACCAAGCAACCCCAACACCCTGGGCAATATCGGCAGGCTATTTCGCGGATTCCACACCACTGAGTATTCCGCGTGGGCCTTGACGCCGTCGATTGGCCGGAACACCACGCCCGGCAAGGCGGCGCGGGCGAAAGCCCGCGGGACGAGCGAAACGCCCCGCCCCATTGCAACCAGGCTGACGACGGACACCAGGTGCATGGCGTAGTGGCGGATGTTGGGGCTGAAGCCCGCCTGCATGCACGCCGCGACCGTCAAGTCATGAAAAGTCGGGGCGCTCTGGCGCGGGATCAGGATGAAAGGGTCGCCGGTCAACCGCGCCAGCGGAACGCGCCGCCGGCCGGCCAGGGGATGGGATTGCGGCATGGCGACCACCAGCGGGTCGCTGGCGACGCGGTGGAATCCCATGCCGCCCAGTCCATGCGAAATCTGGCCGAAGCCCAGGTCGATGCGGTCTTGCTGCAGCGCTTCCAGCTGTTCGGATGAGCCCATCTCTTCCCAGACGCTATCGATGCCGGATGCCTCGCGGTCGATGCGACGGAAGACTTCCTCCACGCCCATGAACAACACCGCCGCGACAAACCCAATGCGCACCCGGCCGGTGTCGCCCAGCGCGCTGCGCTGCACGGCGCGCAGCGACAGCTCGCTTTGCGCCAGCAGGCGCCGGGCTTCTTCCACCAGGGTCAGTCCGGCCGGCGTCAGGCGCACGCTGCGCTTGTTGCGATCGAACAGCATTACGCCCAACCGGGCTTCCAGCTGCTGGATGTGCTTGGTCAGCGGCGGCTGCGAAATGTGCAGCCGTTCCGCGGCCCTGCCGTAGTGGAGTTCCTCGGCGACCGCGAGGAAATAGCGTAGCGATTTGGGATCCATGGCAATGCCTTCGCGGCGCCCGCGATGTATGCTGACGCCCTTGTACTGATGGCTGGAACAGTTCGGCAGTGAAATTACGGCCGGTGCCTGTAATTCTATTTTGGAATTAAATCCTGCCGAAAAATATATTGGACCGGCCGCAAGCGCCCGCCCAGAATTCCAGCACAACCAATGGAGACTCGCATGCCACGCATACAACCGCTGCAACCCGGACAGATGAACGCCGATCAGCAGCGCATCCATGACCTGATCGCGAGCGGCCCGCGCGGCCGGGTCCGCGGCCCCCTGGCCGTGTGGCTGCACCGGCCCGCGCTGGCCGAGCCGGCACAGGCCCTGGGCCGCTACTGCCGCTACGAAACCAGCCTGGCGCCCCGGCTTTCCGAATGGGCCATCCTGATCCTGGCCAAGCACTGGCGCTCGGAGTTCGAGTGGTGGGCGCACAAGCAGATGGCGCTGAAGGCCGGCCTGGCGGAACCCATGATCGATGCGCTGCGCGACGACAAGCCTATCCCTTACGTGAACGACGATGAAGTACTGGTTCACGAGTTCCTGACGACACTGCACGCCAAGCGCCATATCCCGGACGCTCTCTACGAGAAAGCCACCGTGGTCCTGGGCGAAGCCGGCATCATCGACCTGGTCGGCATCGCGGGCTACTACTCGCTGGTATCGATGACCCTGAACGTGTTCGATGTCATGCCGCCCGAAGGCGAGCCGATCGAACTCGGCCCGCACACGGACCAACCGTCCAAGTAAACCAAACTTCGCGCCAGGGAGACACAGCATGAGCGGAAGACTGCAAGACAAGGTAACCATCGTGGTCGGCGCGGGATGCGTCGGTCCGGGCTGGGGCAACGGGCGTGCCGTGGCGGTGCGTTTCGCGCAGGAAGGCGCGCGGATTTTCGCGGTGGACAAGAATGCCGACGCGATGACCGAAACGCTGGAACGTATCCGCGCCGAAGGCGGCGATGTCACGTCGTGGACCTGCGACGTGACCCGCGACGATGAAGTCGCGGCCATGGTCGCGGCTTGCATCAAGCAATACGGCCGTGTCGATATTCTGGTCAACAACGTGGGCGGTTCCGCCAAGGGCGGCCCGGTGGCGCTGTCCGAGGAAGTCTGGGACGCGCAGATCGACTTCAACCTGAAGAGCGTATTCCTGACCTGCAAGCACGTATTGCCCGTGATGGAAGCGCAGGGCGGCGGCGCCATCGTCAATACGGCGTCGACATCCGGCATCCGCTGGACCGGGTCCGCCCAGGTGGGCTACGCGGCGGCCAAGGCCGGCGTGATCCAGTTCTCGCGCGTGGTGGCGGTGGAATATGCCAAGAAGAACATCCGCGTAAACACGGTCATCCCGGGCCAGATGCATACGCCCATGGTGGAAACGCGCCTGGCAAAACAGCGTGCCGGCGGCGACGTGGAAACCCTGCTGCAGCAACGGCAATCGCGCATTCCGCTGAACTTCATGGGCGATGGGCGCGATACCGCCAACGCCGCGCTGTTCCTGGCTTCCGACGAGGCGCGCTTCGTCACCGGCACGGAGATCGTGGTCGACGGCGGCATGAGCGTGCGCTGCGACTAGGCCCAGGGACAATAAGCGAGACGCCATGGCACAGCACGACGCACAACCCGGCCTGCACCCCGCCGCAAGGCCGGGCCAGACCGAAGACGCGGCAACGACCACACCACAAGACGACATTTGGGACAGCCATTTCCACGTCTTCGGTCCCTGGGACAGATACCCATTGCCGCCGAATCCCTCCTATGACCCCGGCGAGGCGACGTTCGATATGGTGCGTGCCCTGCACGCCCGCATGGGCGTGACGCGCGGCGTCATCGTCCATGGCGCGAACTATGGCGGCGATCATTCGGCGATGCTGGGCGCGCTGATCGCCAGCCGCGGCGCATACCGTGGAATCGCCATCATCGACCCCGATGTCCCCGAAGCCACGCTGCGCACGATGCATGATGCAGGGGTGCGAGGCATCCGCTTCAATGTGCTGGCACACTTGAGCGGCGGCGCCGCGCACATCGATGCCGGGCGCATGCGCGCGGCCATCGCCAGGGTCGTGCCCTATGGCTGGCATGCCGTGATCCATGCCGGCCCGGAGGACACCATTGCCGTCCTGGACGCCCTGGACGGCTGCGGGGTGCCCGTGGTGGTCGACCATATGGCGCGCCTGCCTGCCGATGGCGGATGGCGGACGCAGGCCGGCCAGGCACTGCTGCGCTGGCTGGAATCGCCGGATGTCTGGGTCAAGGTTTCGGGTAGCGACCGCGTGGCCAATGGCCAACCGGAACTGGCCATGGAACAGATGCGCGCCCTGATCGCCGCGGCGCCCGATCGCGTCCTGTGGGGCACCGACTGGCCTCATGTGAATATCAAGTACGCGGCCCCGGACGACACCGCGCTGCTGGATCTGGCGCGGCGTGCCTGTGGCGATGCTGCCACCGCCCGTGCATTGCTGACCGTCAATCCGGCGCGGCTGTACGCCTGACGCTGTCCAGGCGCGCCCGCATGGCCTCGCAGGCCTGCGGGCGACGAATGTTCCCGCCCCGCGTCACGCGGGGCGTACCGCCCTGTCGGGCGCCTCATCCATCGCAGTCATCTGGAGCCTTCCATATGTGGGAACCCGCGCAACGCTATCCCGATCCGGCCGTGCGCAGCCTGACGCCGGCCTTCAATACCCTGCACCTGCCGCTGGCCGCGGTGGAACGCATCGCCACCGGCAGCCGCTGGGCCGAAGGCCCGGTCTGGTTCGGCGACGGCCGCTATCTGCTATGGAGCGACATTCCCAACGACCGCATCATGCGCTGGGATGAAGCCACCGGCCAGGTCGGCGTCTTTCGGGGTGCATCCAATAACGCCAACGGCAATACGCGCGATCGGCAGGGCCGGCTGATCACCTGCGAACACGGCGGCAGGCGCATCACCCGCACGGAATACGACGGCCGCATTACCGTGCTGGCCGACACGTATGAAGGCAAGCGGCTTAATTCACCCAACGACGTGGTGGTGAAGTCCGACGGATCGATCTGGTTCACGGATCCGCCCTTCGGCATCGTCGGCTATTACCAGGGCGAGAAGGCGGAGCAGGAACTGCCCGCCAACGTGTATCGCCTGGACCCGGACAGCGGCCGGCTGGATGTCGTGGCGGATAACGTCGACGGGCCCAATGGCCTGGCGTTTTCTCCCGACGAATCCAAGCTGTACGTGATCGAGTCGCGCGCGCGGCCGCGCACGATCCGCGTATTCGATGTGACGGCCCAGGGAACCCGCCTGGCGAACAGCCGCGTCCTGGTCGACGCCGGCCCGGGCACGCCGGACGGCTTTCGTGTGGACATCCACGGCAACCTGTGGTGCGGCTGGGGCATGGGCACGCCGGAACTCGATGGCGTGCGCATCTTCTCGCCGGAAGGCGAACCCATAGGCCATATCGGCCTGCCGGAACGCTGCGCGAACCTATGTTTCGGCGGCAAGCACCGCAACCGGTTGTTCATGGCGTCCTGCACGTCCATTTACTCGCTGTACGTCAACACGCAGGGCATCGCGGGCGGCTAATGCCGCGGCGCGGCCAGGGGCGAGAAAAGGCGCACCGTCTGAACAATCGAGAAGCTGATTGGCCAGGAGACCAATTGGCTGAATAGCTGCCTGGCAGCAACAAATAACGCGGCGGCATTGGCGAAAGCCACGCCGCCGTGTTGTCTTTGTCGGCGCTATACTTGGCAAGTTATCGATAGATCAACTGGCCTGATCGCCGCATGGGAAGATCCTCATGGCGGTCGGGCTTTGCCCAAGGAAAGCCCGTGACCGCATCCTCCGCATCCTCTTCCTCGCCCTCCGCACCCCGCCCGACGGTAGGCGTGCTGGGCATCGGCATCATGGGGTCGGCGATTTCGGCGAATCTCGTCAAGGCGGGCTTTCCGGTGGTGGGCTATGACCCGCTGCCGGCCGCCCGCGCGGCGCTCGCCAGTGCCGGCGCCGAGGCGGCCACCGCGGCGGAAGATGCGATCCGCTCCGCCGAATTCCTGATCCTGAGCCTGCCCAGCGACGCTGTGCTGTGCGACGTGTCGCGGCAGATCGCCGCGGTCGGCGCCGAAGGCCTGCGGGTGGCCGAAACCAGTACCCTGACCATTCCCGGCAAGCAAAAGGCCGCGGATCTGCTGGCATCGCGCGGCATTACGCTGCTGGATTGCCCGCTGTCGGGCACCGGCGCGCAGGCGGTAACGCGCGACCTGGCGGTCTACGCCAGCGGCGATCCCGCGGCGATCGAAGCCATGCGAGAAGTCTTCGACGGCTTCGCGCGCGTCACCTACAACATCGGCGCCTTCGGTAACGGCATGCGCATGAAGCTGATGGCGAACCTGCTGGTGGCCATCCACAACATTTCCGCCGCCGAGGCCCTGCTGATGGGCCAGCGCATGGGCATCGACATGGATCTGGCGGTCAAGGTGCTGGCCGATGGGGCCGGCGGCTCGCGCATGCTGCAGGTGCGTGGGCCCGCCATGAGCGCGGGCAGCTGGGACGACGCCACCATGAAGGTCTCGACCTGGCAAAAGGACATGAAGCTGATCGCCGCCGAGCTGGCCGAAGCGAATGTACCCGCGCCGCTATTCAGTGCTTGCATCCCCATCTACAACGCCGCCATGGGCATGGGGCACGGCGAATCGGACACCGCGGCCGTGTATGACGTGCTGGAGAAGATGTCAGCGCTGCGCCGATAGCGATCAGCGGCGCCCTACGACCGTATCGCGCCGACCGCGTCGAACAGCCCGCGTATCGCGGCCGCCTTGATATTGCGCGTAATGAAGACCAGCCGCGATCCGTGGTCCTGGCTGGGCCATTCGTCCAACGTGACCGGCGGATGCATGATGTGCTGCACGGCCTGCACCACCACCGGCTTGCCTTCCACATTGACGATGCCTTTCACGCGCAGCAGATCGATGCCGCGCATGCTGATCAGCATATCCATCGCCGCCGCGAACACATCCCAGGTGAACGGCGCGTCAAAACGCAGGGCCAGCGTATCGATGCCGGTATGCCGCGACGGCACGCGTTCGCCCAGATAGGTGCCCTGTCCCGCATCGGCCGGCGCCGCATCGAACGCCGTGCCCAGGAAACGCAGCGCGCTTTCGCGCGACCGCGCGCTGACCAGGCCCAGGCCCGTCAGTTCGGCCGGTTCGATCTGACCCATGCTGGTATGCCGCACACCCGCGTTGCCGTTGATCTCGCGCAGCGAGTCCGTCAGCGCGCGCACCTTGTCCGGCTGGGTCAGGTCTTCCTTGGTAATGACCAGCAGATCCGCGACGGCCACCTGCTTGGCGGCCTCTGGTTGAGTCGCCAGCTGGTCCGGCCCGTTCACCGCATCGACCAGCGTCACCACACCGTCCAACCGGTATTGCGCGCCCAGCATCGTGTCGCTGGCCAGGGTCTGGATGACCGGTGCCGGATCGGCCAGGCCGGTGGTCTCGATGACGACGCGATCGAAATCGGCGATCTGGCCGGCGCGGCGCTGGCCGAAGAGTTCGCGCAGCGTTTCCTGCAGATCGGTGCGCACCGTGCAGCACAGGCAGCCGTTGGCCAGCAGGCTGACGTTTTCCGACGAGGTCACGACCAGGTCGTTATCGATGCCGATTTCGCCGACTTCGTTGATCACCACCGCCACCCGGTTCATGTCCGGGTGGGTCAGCAGGCGCCGGATCAGCGTGGTCTTGCCGCTGCCCAGGAAGCCGGTGATGAGCGTGACGGGCAACTTGCCCGCCAGGGGATCGCGTTGAAATGCCATGCCTAGGGCCTGTTCATACTGGAAGGAGCCACGCACTGGCCAAGTCCGGAACGGCCAGGCCAGGCGCCAGCGATTCCGGTCAGATCGTCATCTCCAGGATATACAGGCCGCCGGCGAAGCGGTCGATGGTGTAGACGATGCGGCGGTCATCGACGTAAACGTCGTTCAATTGAATCGCGCCGGCCGGCGACAGCTTGGGCGCGCCAGGCACATAGTAGGCGACTTCTTCGACGTGATAGGGGTCACTGATGTCGTAGACCCGGACGCCGCCATTGAAGAACGTGCCGACGATCAGCGTGTCCGATTGGAAGGACATCGGCAGCGGCAGGTTTTCATGCAGGTTATGGGCGCCGAAACGGCCGCCACGCTTGCCGAAGGCTTCCACCGGCGGCATCGGGAAAGTGCCGATGGGCAGGGGATGGGCTTCGGACTTGGCGTTCACGACCCACACCAGCTTGGGCCAGTCCGCACCGTCGTCCTGCACGCATTCGTCGCTGACGATCCACAGATCGCGTTCGAACAGGGGCAACACGGTGTGCGTGAAACCGTTATTCGGCGGCGAGTGGTTCCAGCTCGACACCACCTTGATGTTGGACTTGTCGGAAATATCCAGCACGAAGGCGCCGCCATCGATATAGCCGACGTACGCGCGGTCCGGACGCTGCGGAAACACATTGGTGTTGTGCGCGCGGAAGCCCGTATCGAACTTGGCCTGCAGGCGCTGGGGCTGCGGTTCCTTGTCGCCCACGCGGGTGCCGGGATACCACCAGCGGCCGGCTTCCACAGGCTTGGCGGGATTGCTGACGTCCACGATC
>DATJHN010000190.1:0-9497 GCA_035493915.1 Bordetella sp. | reverse complement strand
GGACAATATCCGCGCACCCCTGATGGGGGATACCCGGCGCGGCGCCGATAAAAATTGAACTGAGCCGTCCGGCATTACCCCGGTTGTCGGAGCGTCTTTTTATTGCCGTTTAAACCTGCGTGTCGACGGAAAAGGCGAAAGTAGGGTGCGAAATACGCGAACCACCTATAACGGCCTACCCGGAGCATGCCCATCTTTGGCCGTCTGTAATCAAGCCGAACCGCCTGCAGGAACACTCAAATTATACCCACATTACCGGTTTCATAGGGAGAAAAGGTGCGAACGGACCCGTTTGTCGAGTGCGGAGGAATCCAGGCCGCGGGCAATGAAAACCAGCTGAGCTTCGTCCTCGCCTTGCGGCCATTCGGATAATGTCACGATGGGGTACAGCTGATCGTGTACGCCATGCACCGCGCTGGGCGCCGCGTCGCCTTCGAAGCGCACCAACCCTTTCATGCGCAGAAGCGACTGCCCCAATTCAGCCTGCAGGGCCGACATTCCACGCACAAAAGCGGCCCGCGAAATCGAAGGCGGCAGCATCAGCGTGGCCACGGCGACATCATGCGACGAGCGCCCTGATGCGGTGGTCCGCCGGACGGCCGGGGTATAGCGCGCCAGCCAGGGACTGCCCGCGGGCGCGGCCGGATGCGCACGGTACAAGCGTTCGGCCAGCAAGCCCCGCGGCAGCGCGCCTTGCGGATCCAGTACATGGATATGGGCCGTCGGATTGACCCGCAGGATTGCGGCGCTGGCCGCGCGTACCTGCGCATCTTCCACCAGGTCGGCCTTGCTGATGGCGACCTCGTCGGCCAGCGCCAACTGCTGGGCGGCCTCCGGTTCGGTCTCGATCTGCCCCGCCACGCGCTGCGCGTCGGCGACCGCGATAGTGCCGTTGTAGACATAGCGCTCCGCCAGGAAATGCTCGTGGCGCAGGGTAAACAGGATGGGCGCCGGGCTGGCCAGCCCGCTGGTTTCGATGAGCACATGTCGAAACGGCTGAATCGCCCGGCGCAAGGCCAGCAGGAAAAGGTCGCGCAGGGTATCGACCAGGCCGCCGCGCACCATGCAGCAAATGCAGCCGCCTTCCAGCACCCGAACGTTATCGCCCACATGGCGGACGAGATGATGGTCGATGCCGATGCTGCCGAACTCGTTGATGACCACCGCCGATTGGGCGAAACGGGGCTCGCGCACCATGCGGTTGAGTAGCGTCGTTTTGCCGCTGCCCAGAAAACCGGTCAGGACGGTAACGCCGATGCGGGTGTCGGAAGATGCGTCGGATGTCGTCAAGGGCAGACCCCGACCGCATTGAATTCGATCATGCGGGGGTTATTCCGTATAGGGTGCAAAGCGATCATACCGGGTTCACCCTTACGGACGCAGCCGCCATCTCCGTTCGCGATGGTGGTTTGCCCAAAAACCATGCCGGGCGCCCCCCTCTGCATGCATCATTACCCGCCATAAGGGATACACATGAACGCCGCGCGCCAGCGCGGTTCGCGATGGCTCTCAAGCCGTCGCGCATCGTGATTCCCGATAAACGGCGCAGCAGACCGCGGATACGCGGCGGCGGCGCAAAAAAACAAAGAAAGGAGACAACCATGAAGACCCTGTTTGCGGCCGCGCTCGGCGCCGCGGTGATCGTGTGCGGCCCGGCCGCGGCGCAATCCAAGACACCGCCGGAAAAGAAGGAAATACATATCGGCTCCGCGTCCGTGGGCATCACCTACCTGCCTGCCATCATCGCCAAGCAACTGGGCTATTTCCGCGACGTCGGCCTGGACGTCACCATCGCGTCCTTCTCGGGCGGCTCCAAGGCCCTGGAATCGATGCTGGGCGGCAGCACGGACATGACGGCGGGCGCGTATTCGAACACGATCACCATGGCCGCCAAGGGCCAGAAGCTGGTCACCATCGCCGCGCAGGTTGTATGCCCGGGCTGGGTTTTCGGGGTTTCCAAGAAGAACTTCGATAAGGTGAAATCGCCGGCCGACCTGAAAGGTATGCGCGTGGGCGTCAGCGCACCCGGCTCCAGCACGCACATGGTGGTGAACTACATCCTGCACAAGGCAGGGCTGAAACCGGACGACGTATCCATCATCGGCGTGGGCCAAGCCGCCGGCGCGGTCGCCGCGGTGCGTGCCGGGCAGATCGATGCGCTGATCGTGAACGATCCCGTGGCCACCGTGCTGGTGGATGGCGGCGATCTCAAGCCTTTGGCCGAGATGCGGACGGCGGAAGGCAATAAGCAGGTCTTCGGCGCAGACTATCCCGAGTCCAGCCTCTATGCGACCAAGGCTTTCGTCGACAAGAATCCGCGCACGGTGCAAGCGGTGGCCGATGCCATCGTCCGTGCCGAGCATTGGCTGGCCAAGGCCACGCCCAAGCAGGTCGTCGATACGGTGCCCGCCGAATATCTGGTCGACAACAAGGATCTGTATGCGAAGTCCTTCGAGAACAGCCGGCGCTGCCTGTCGCAAGATGGCGTGATCGCGGATGAAGGCGCGCGCACCGTGCGTGACGTGCTGGCCGCGTTCGATCCGACCATAGACGCCGCCCATATCGACCTGGCCACGACCTACGACAACCGATACGTCAAGAAAGCCGGAGAAACGGTGCAATGAGAGGAGCAATGTTGCGCAGTATCGACGATCCCAGGCATGCAATTTCACCGCTGCCAGCACTCACGCCGCAAGCGCTGCATTTCGACGGCGTGACTTGCACGTTCGCCAGCAATGAGGGCCGTGGCCAGACCTATACCGCGGTGCGCGACGTCAACCTGGCGATACGGGACGGCGAGTTCGTATCGGTGGTCGGGCCGACGGGATGCGGCAAGTCCACCCTGCTGAACGTGGCGGCCGGCCTGATGCGTCCGTCGGCCGGGACGCTGAGCGTGTTCGGCGAGCCCCTGGCGCAGGGGTTGAACAAGGACGCTTCCTATCTCTTCCAGGTGGACGCGCTAATGCCATGGAAGACGGCGGAGGACAACATCGCCGCCGGCCTGATTTTCCACGGCAAGCCCAAGAGCCAGGCACTGGAAGCGGCGCGCGAGTGGCTGGAGCGCGTGGGACTGGCCGGACATGGCAAGAAGTATCCGCACCAGATGTCCGGCGGCATGCGCAAACGCGCCGGCCTGGCACAGGCGCTGGTGCTGAATCCTCGCATCCTGTTGATGGACGAGCCTTTCAGCGCGCTGGACATCCAGACCCGCCATCTGATGGAAGACGAACTGCTGCGCCTGTGGTCCGCCGATCGCAAATCCGTGGTCTTCGTCACCCACGACCTGGAAGAGGCGATCTCGCTTTCCGATCGGGTGATCGTGCTGTCCGCCGGACCCGGCACGCGTCCCATCGCCGAATTCGAGATCGATCTGGAAAGGCCGCGCGAAGTCGCCGAAATCCGCATGACGCAGCGCTTTCTGCAACTGCACACCGAAATATGGGAAGTGCTCAGAGGGGAGGTTTTGAAAAGCTATGCCAGTGCTCGCTCTTGATCCGCGCAATCGCGTCCTGGTTCTCGCCACCCGGCTGCTCTTGCTGGCCGGCGGGATTTTCGTGTGGTGGCTGTGCACCAGCCGGCAGTGGCTGTCGCCCTTTTTCTTCGGCGATCCACTGGGTGTGGTGCGGCGCATCGTCACCTGGTTCGCCAGTGGGTCGATCTTCATACACCTGTACACCACGCTGATCGAAACGCTGCTGGCGTTCGTGATCGGTACCGTCCTGGGCCTGGCCTGCGGGCTGTGGCTGGCGCTGAATCCCTTCCTGGCCGTGGTTACGGATCCCTTCATCAAGGCATTCAACTCGATGCCCCGGCTGATCTTCGCGCCCATCTTCGCACTGTGGTTCGGATTGGGCATCTGGTCGAAGATCGCGCTGGGCGTCACCCTGGTATTTTTCGTGGTGTTCTTCAACGTCTTCCAGGGCGTACGCGAAGTCAGTCCGGCGGTGTTGTCCAACACTCGCATGCTGGGGGCCAACTCGCGCCAGTTGATGCGCCACGTGTACATGCCGTCGGCGATGAGCTGGGTGTTCTCCAGCCTGCACAACGCGGTTGGCATCGCCTTCGTGGGCAGCGTGGTCGGCGAATACCTGGGATCGGAGAAAGGCGTCGGCTATCTCATCCTGCTGGCCGAAGGCGTATTCGATATCAACGCGGTGATCGCGGGCATTCTGCTGCTGACCGTGTTCGCCCTGGTATTGGATACCGCGGTATCGCTATTCGAAGACCACTTCATGCGCTGGCGCCCGGTGGCCGGCCAGACGGTCGCCGCGAACGCCTGACCACTTCTTTCCCGCATCAAAAGGAACCGTATCTTGCAAATCAATTCGATCAATCTGACCGACCGCGTGGCGGTGATCACCGGCGGCGCCCAGGGCATCGGCCTGACGGTCGCGCGGCGCTTTCTGGAATCCGGTGCGCGCGTCTGTCTCTGGGACGTCAACGGGGAAGCGCTGGCCCAGGTGAAAAAAGCGTTCGGCGCGGAAGGCCATGACGTGCATACGGAGCGCGTCGACATCGCCGATTACGCCAGCGTCGAAGCCGGCGTGGCCGGCACGCTGCGCGCCCTGGGCAAGCTGGAAATCCTGATCAACAACGCCGCCATCGTCGGCCCCAACACCACGCTGGCTGAGTACCCGCTGGACCAATGGCGCAGCGTCATCGATATCGACGTCAACGGCACCTTCTATTGCTGCCGCGCGGTCGCACCCATCATGATGGCGCAGAAGTACGGGCGCATCGTCAACGTGGCGTCGATCGCGGGCAAGGAAGGCAATCCCAATGCCGCTGCCTACAGCTCGGCGAAGGCCGCGGTAATCGCGATGACCAAGTCGCTGGGCAAGGAACTGGCCTCGCACGATATCGCGGTCAACTGCGTGACCCCCGCGGTGGCGCGCACGCCCGGCGCGATGGAACAGGCACCGGAGCACATCGCGTACATGCTGAGCCGCATTCCGCGCGGTCGCTTCCTTGAACTGCACGAGGCCGCATCCATGATCGCGTGGCTGGTCAGCGAGGAAAACTCCTTTACCACCGGCGCGGTATTCGACCTGTCGGGCGGGCGCGCGACCTATTGAGTTCGGCGCGGTCCGCCAGCCATCAGGGCGGGGATATCCGCCCGCCGGCAAAGGCAAGGATCTCCGCCCCGTCCGTCCGAGCCGCCGCGCCCGGACGGCGTTTTCCGTCGGACGGCATTTGGACCGTCCGGCTTTTCCATCGGAACATGGGAGTAAAGAATGAAGTTGCTTCGCTACGGCGCCAAGGGTCAGGAAAAACCGGGGCTGCTCGATCCGCAGGGCCGTATACGCGACCTTTCCGGCCACATCGCCGATATCGGCGCGGCCGCGCTGCTGCCGGATAGCCTGGCACGGCTGAAGGCGCTGGATCCCGCGGCGCTGCCGCTCGTCGCCGGCACACCGCGCCTGGGCCCCTGCGTGACGGGCACCGGCAAGTTCATCTGCATCGGCCTGAACTATTCGGACCACGCCGCGGAAACCGGTGCGACGGTGCCTCCGGAACCCATCATATTCATGAAGGCGACCAGTGCGATCACCGGCCCCAACGATCCCATCGAAATCCCGCGAGGATCGGAAAAGACTGATTGGGAAGTCGAATTGGGCGTGGTCATCGGCAAGCCCGCCAAATACGTCGCGGAAAGCGATGCCATGGCCCACGTGGCGGGCTACTGCCTGATCAACGACGTATCGGAGCGCGCTTTCCAGGCGGAACGCCAGGGCCAATGGACCAAGGGCAAGTCGGCCGATACCTTCGGCCCCATCGGTCCGTGGCTGGTTACGCCCGACGAAGTCGCCGATCCTCAGGCGCTGGCGATGTGGCTGGAAGTAAACGGCCATCGCTACCAGAACGGCAGTACCGCGACCATGGTGTACGGAGTGCGCCATCTGGTGTCCTACCTGTCGCAGTTCATGTCGTTGCAACCCGGGGACATTATTTCCACCGGCACGCCGCCCGGCGTCGGCCTGGGCCAGAACCCGCAGGTGTACCTGAAGTCCGGCGACGTCGTGACCCTGGGCATCGAAGGCCTGGGCACGCAGCGCCAGGACGTCGTTCAAGGATAAGCAAAAAACGGGGCGCGGCGCGGACAGGCGCCGGCTACCCGGATCCACCAAGAGGAGCACAACATGATGATGCGTTTCGCCGCGGCTTCGGTTTCCCTTGCCGTGCTGACCGCCGCCCCCCTGACCGCGCAAGCCCAGGGCACTCCCGAAAAAACCAAGCTGCACCTGGCTGCCGCGGGTGTCGGATTTCCCTACCTGCCCTTTGTGATCGCCAGCAGCCGCGGCTACTTCAAACAAGCTGGACTAGATGTCGACATCGGCGTCTACAGCGGCGGCGCCAAGGCCCTGCAGGCCCTGCTGGGCGGCAGCGCCGACTTCGTCGCGGGCGCGTATTCGAACACCATCACCATGGCGGTCAAGGGGCAGAAGCTGGTGTCCTTCGCCATCCAGGCCAACTGCCCGGGCTTCGTGTTCGGCGTGACCAAGGCCAGCCACGACAAGATCAAGTCGTATGCCGATCTCAAGGGCAAGCGCATCGGCGTCAGTTCGCCGGGCTCGAGCTTTCACATGGGGGTCAATTACCTGCTCAGCCGGGCTGGCGTAAAACCTGACGAGGTGTCCATCATCGGCGTGGGCTCTTCGTCGGGCGCGGTCGCCGCCGCGCGCACCGGCCAGGTGGACGCCCTGATGGCGAACGATCCGGTGGCGACCATCCTGCAGGATAGCGGCGATATGTTCCCGCTGGCGGCGATGCGCAGCCCCGAGGCAACCCAGCAGGCGCTAGGCGGCAACTATCCGGAAGCCGCGGTGTATTCCACCAAGGCCTTCGTCGACAAGAACCCCAATACGGTCCAGGCCATCGCCACCGCGATCGTGCATGCCGAACAATGGCTGGCCAAGGCGACACCCGAACAGGTGGCGGCCGCCGTGCCGCCCGAGTACGCCCTGGCCGACAAGGAGGTATTCGCCCAAGCCTTCACCAATATGCGCGCCTGCCTTTCGCATGACGGCGTCATGACCGACGAAGCGGCGAAGACCGTGCGCAACGTGCTGGCCGCCTTCGATCCCGATATCGCGGCGGCCAAGATCGATCTGGATGCCACCTACGACAACCGTTATGTCCAGAAGGTGCCCAAGCAGTGAAGACCGACGATACAGCGATGCAGGATTTCAAGATCCTGGCGGACGGCCTTTTGTTTCCGGAAGGGCCGGTGGCGCGCGACGACGGTTCGGTCGTGCTGGTCGAGATCCAGCGTGAAACCATCAGCCGCGTCGCGCCGGACGGCGGCGTACAAGTGCTGGTCAAAACAGGCGGCGGGCCGAACGGCCTGGCGATCGGCCCGGACGGCGCGTTCTACGTAGCCAATAACGGCGGTTTCCTGTTCCAGACGATCGCCGGCTACAACCGCACGCGGGCCGGCGTCCATCCGGACTACACCAGCGGACGCATCGAACGCTACGATCCGGACACCGGCCAGCTGCGCATCCTGTACGACCGCTGCGGCGATGCGCCCCTGTGCGGTCCGAACGACCTGGTTTTCGACAGCCAGGGCGGCTTTTACTTCACCGACTTCGGCAAGAACCGCAAGCGGGACCGCGACCATGCCGGCCTGTATTACGCGCTGGCCGATGGGTCGATGATCGTCGAAGTCGCCTACCCGTTGACGACCGCCAATGGCGTCGGGCTGTCGCCAGACGAAAAGGTGGTCTACGTATCGGAAACCGAGACCGGCCGGGTGTGGGCCTTCGATCTGGATGCGCCGGGCCGCCCGCGCAAGCATCCGTTCCCGTCGCCCAACGGCGGCCGGCTGATATGCACGCTGCCTGGCTATCAGAGGTTGGACAGCATGGCGGTCGACGTCCACGGCAATATCTGCGTGGGTACGCTGATCACCGGCTGCATTACCGTGATCGCGCCGTCGGGCGAAATCCTGCGCCAAGTCATGCTGCCCGATCCCATGGTCACCAATATCTGCTTTGGCGGACCGGACCGGAAAACGGCGTATATCACCTTGTCCGGAACCGGACAGTTGATCTCCATGCCATGGCCGGACGCGGGTCTGCGGCTGCCTTACGGTTGACGGTTTTCCACGCGCCCTTCGCTATGTTCGCCCAGGTGCTTGATCAGCAGTTGCACCGGGGCGGGCAGCGATTCGGCGTCGCGTACGCAGATCTTCCAGTGGCGCACGGCCCAGTCCTCGTCCAGGGGAATGGCAACCAAGGGGCTGGATCCGCCATAGCGTTTGGCATGATGTTCGGATACCAGCGCGATGCCCAGCCTGGCTTCGACCATGCTGCGCGCCGGTTCGAAACCATTCACGCGGATACGGAAACGCAAGGGGTGATCGAGATCCGCCGCCGCGCGCAAGACCAGTGAATTCAGGTAGCTGCCGGGCTGCGGGCCCACCAGGTCGTGCTCCGCGATCTGGCGAAAGGTCAGCGTGCCGGCCTTGGCCAGCACATGGTCCGAAGTCATGATCACGACCAGGCGTTCGCTGTGATACGGATACACGCGCAGGCCGGGTACCAGCGCGTTGCCGCCGAAGATCCCGATGTCCGCCGCGTTTTCCGCAACCGCGCGCACTACTTCCGGACTCAGGCTTTCCTGCAGGTCGATGCGCAGTGCGGGATGCAAGGTCAGGAAATCGCGGATGTCGCTCGCCAGGTATTGGACGATGGTGGACAAACTGGCATGCAACCGTATCTGTCCGCGCAGGCCTTCCGCATGATCGAAGAGTTCGCTTTCCATCTGCGCCAGGTCACGCAGGATCACTCGCGCATGGTTCAACAGCGAATGCGCCGCCGGGGTCAGTTCCAGACCCTTGTTGCTGCGCAGGAAGAGCGGCGTCTTGAGCATGTCCTCCATGTGGGATATGCGTTTGCTGATCGCCGATGGCGCGATGCTTTCGGCGTCGGCCGCGCGCGAAATATTCCGGTGCTCGCAGACCGCCACGAACAGCTTGAGCGACAACAGGTCGAAACGCATCATCCTCCTCCAACGCCGGCCCCGCGGCCTGGCACCGGGCACGGCCGGGTAGTTTTTGCACGCGGCTGGTAAATGCGGCGCCATGCGGCGGCCGGGATGGTCCACGGTCTGTTCCATCCGCCGGTCGGCCGACGGTGGCCGCCTCACGGCGTCAGCACTATACAACGCGATCCGGGGACGGTATTGCGGATGGGCAGTTGCAGAACCATAGGACGGCCCAGATGCGGCCGTCCACGTTAACTTACCGACTACGGCGCCATCCTTGCGCATTCCACCCTCGCGCACTGCGGGTTTTCGGCGCGTCGTTTGCTGGCGTACGCGGTTTTTACCGCCCCGGAGACGCCCATGGACCAGTCGCACCAGTTGTATATCGATCTGCGCAAGACGGACCTGCTCATTGCCGAATGGCGCCATCAACTGGACTGCCAATACCGGTTGATCGCCCGCCTGAGGCAGCAGCGTGCGCTGGCGTGGCGCGAGAAGCTGCGTGCGCG
>DATJHN010000189.1:0-3961 GCA_035493915.1 Bordetella sp. | reverse complement strand
GCGATGTTGTCGTAGATGCTCATCGGGAACGGCGTCGGCTTCTGGAACACCATGCCGACCTTGGCGCGGATCAGCGAAATATCCGTCTTGGTGGTCAGCAGGTTTTCGCCGTCCAGCATGATTTCGCCTTCCGCGCGCTGGCCTGGATACAGTTCGAACATGCGGTTGAACGTGCGCAGCAGCGTCGACTTGCCGCAGCCGGACGGGCCGATGAAAGCCGTGACTTTCTTTTCCCGGATCGACATGTTCACGTTGCGGATGGCGTGGAACTTGCCGTAGTAGAAGTTCAGATTCTTGACCTCGATCTTCGAGGCGAGAGTTTGTGCGGTATTTTCCATATCTTTTTCCCATGGCCGCGCATCTTGGCGCGAACGGCGGATCAGGTCGGTGTCGGGTCTGTTCGGATCAGGACTTGCGGAACATATTGCGGGCGATGATGTTGATCGCCAGAACGACCAGCGTGATCAGGCCGGCGCCAGCCCAGGCCAGGTTGTTCCATTCCTTGAACGGGCTGGCCGCGAACTGGTAGATGACTACCGGCAGGTTGGCCATGGGAGCGTTCATGTTCAGTGACATGAATTGGTTGGACAGCGCGGTGAACAGCAGCGGCGCGGTTTCCCCCGAAATACGGGCGATGGCCAGCAGGACACCGGTCATGATGCCGGAACGCGCGGCGCGATAGCACACCATGGTGATCATGCGCCACTTGGGGCAACCCAGGGCGGCGGTCGCTTCGCGCAACCCGTTGGGTACCAGCAGCAGCATGTTGTCGGTGGTGCGCACGACCACCGGCACCACCAGGATGGCCAGAGCCAGCGAACCGGCCCAGCCGGAATAGTGCCCGGCCTGCGCGACATACACCGCGTAGATGAACAGACCGATGATGATCGAAGGCGCCGACAGCAGCACGTCGTTAAGAAAGCGCGTGGCGGGCGCCAGCCAGCCGGCACGGCCATATTCGGCCAGGTAAGTACCGGCCAGTATGCCGACGGGCGTACCGATCAGAGTGCCGACGCCGACCATGAGCAGGCTGCCCACGATCGCGTTGATCAGCCCGCCCGCCTGTCCCGGCGGTGGCGTGATTTCGGTGAACAGTGCCAACGACACCGCGGCGCCGCCCTTCAGCACCAGCGTAATGATGATCCAGAACAGCCAGAACAACCCGAATAGCAGCGCCGCCATCGACAAGGTCAGCATGACCTTGTTGAAGACGCTGCGACGCCGGTAGATGGCGTTCTGCATGTTGATGACGGATGCGGCCATGACTATTTTCCGACGCCTCAGTTTTTCTTGCCTTCCTGCAGCGACAGCCGAACCAGCAGCAGCTTGGACAGCGCGAGGACGATAGTGGTGATGATGAACAGCACCAGGCCGAGTTCCAGCAGTGCGGACTTCTGCAGGCCGCCCGCTTCGTTGAACTCATTGGCCAGCGCGGAAGCGATCGAGTTGCCCGGCGAAAACAGCGAGCCGCCCATCGAGAAGGAGTTGCCGATGACGAAGGTCACCGCCATGGTTTCCCCAAGGGCACGGCCCAGTCCCAGCATGACACCGCCGATGACGCCCGACTTGGTGAACGGCAGGACGACGCGCCACATGACTTCCCAGGTGGTGCTGCCCAGGCCATAGGCCGATTCCTTCAGCATGGGCGGTACGAGCTCGAACACGTCGCGCATCACCGCGGTGATGAAGGGAATGACCATGATCGACAGGATCAGGCCGGCGGTGAAGATACCGATGCCGAAGGGTGGCCCGGCGAACCAGCCGCCGATCACAGGAATGTTGCCCAGCACTTCGATCAGTCCCGGCTGCACATATTGCTGGAACACCGGCACGAAGACGAACAGGCCCCACATGCCATAGATGATGGACGGAATCGCCGCCAGCATTTCAATGGCGGTGCCCAGCGGACGGCGCAGCCAGGTCGGCGATAGTTCAGTCAGGAAGATCGCGATGCCGAACGACACCGGCACGGCGATAAGCAGCGCGATCAGCGACGTCGCCAGCGTGCCGTAGATCGGCACGACCGCGCCGAAGTTCCGCTTGACCGGATCCCAGTCATTGATGAACAGGAACGACAGCCCGTATTGCGCCAGGGTCTCGCGGCTACCGTAGATCAGCGAAACAAGGACCGCGGCCAGCAGGCTGAAAACCAGAAACGCAAAAAGCCGCGTCAGATTCTTGAACAGCGCATCCATCAGCGCGTTGTTGTTTTGCTTCATTGGGGAGGGTGTGCCGTGAACTGCGGAAATGTCCGCGTTGTGCGGAATCGGCACATTATTATCCACTACCGCGCTCATGGATGGGCTTTCCTTGGGGAAGAGAAAGGCCCGGGCGACCATGCCCGGGCCTTACAGGGACTGCTTTACTTCCAGACAGCCTTGCCGTCGGCGGACTTGATCTCGCTCCAGGAGGCGCGGATCGCGGTCGTCACGGCATCAGGCAGCGGCACGTAGTCCAGGGCGGCAGCCGAGTTCTGACCGTTCTTGAAGGCCCAGTCGAAGAACTTCAGGACGGCTTCGCCTTGAACCGGCTTGTCCTGCGACTTGTGCACCAGGATGAACGTGGCGGACGTCACGGGCCAGGACTTGTCGCCCGGCTCGTTGGTCAGGACCACGCCCATGCCGGGCGCGCTCTTCCAGTCGGCGTTGGCGGCAGCGGCGGCGAAAGCGGCCTGCTCCGGCTGCACGAACTTGCCGGCGTCGTTCTTCAGCTGCGTCCAGGCCAGCTTGTTCTGCTTGGCGTAGGCGTATTCAACGTAGCCGATGGAGTTCTTCAGCTGGCCGACGTAGGCGGAAACGCCTTCGTTGCCCTTGCCGCCCTGACCCACGGGCCACTTGACGGCCTTGCCTTCACCCACTTCCGACTTCCAGCTGGCGGAAACCTTGGACAGGTAGTTGGTCCAGCCGAAGGTCGTGCCGGAACCGTCCGAACGGTGCACCACGATGATGTCGGCGGAAGGCAGCTTGAGATCCGGGTTCATCGCCTTGATCTGGGCGTCGTCCCACTTCTTGATCTTGCCTTGGAAGATGTCGGCCAGCACGGGGCCGGACAGCTTCAGCTTGCCGGCTTCGACGCCGTCGATATTGACCACGGCCACGGTGCCGCCGATCACGCCCGGGAACTGCAACAGACCGTTCTTGCTCAGGTCGTCGCCGCTCATCGGATCATCCGAAGCGCCAAAGTCCACGGTCTTGGCGATGATCTGTTGCTGGCCGCCGCCCGAACCGATGGATTGGTAGTTGACCGCGTTGCCAGTCGCCGCCTTGTAGTCCGACGCCCACTTGGCGTAGACCGGGTACGGGAACGAGGCGCCAGCGCCGGTGATGTCGGCGGCTTGCACGGCAAAAACCGCAGCGCTCAGGGCGATGCCCAGGGAGATCTGCTTGAACACACGCATTGTGGTTTCCTTATCGTTTGTGGGTAAATGACCGCGGTACGGAGCCCGCTTCCTCGTCATGTTCCGAATGTTAAGAGCGGAAAATGACAAGATAGTGACAGTCATATACTCGTCAAACTACGGTCAGCTTTGGACCTCGCACCCCGGCCGCGACGGTGTCCGGCCAGGATGGGCGCCGGGGGAGCGGCCGCCTGAAAGGCTTCCCACGCCAGGAACGACGGCGCGCGAACGTCCCTCATTTACCCGCATATCTAGGCGAACCTCGGCGAAATCACAAGAAAATGGGGCGCAAGCACCCCATTCTCCAGTCCTGAAATCGACGAATTTAATCCGGGTAATATCCTGCTCTAGAGAGGCCAATAAATTTACCCGGGCAATAAATTATCCAACGAATGTCCCATTGCCTAGCTTGTGCATCAAGTACTCATGCAAGTTGAACGGCGCCGCCCGGCTACGCACCCGCGTGTAATCGCCGTCCGGCTGCTGCTGCCAGGCTAGCTGGTTATCGCGCAGGGCATAGGTGAATGCCTCGTCCACGACGCGCTTCTTCAAGGCTTTGTCCTG
>DATJHN010000188.1:0-24040 GCA_035493915.1 Bordetella sp. | reverse complement strand
TGGTAGAGCGGCGCCCTTACAAGGCGTAGGTCGGGGGTTCGAACCCCTCAGCACCCACCACTCCATTCCCTTCGCGATCGCAGTCTTTCCCTCCCGCCGTTCGAATCGAAGCCGGCCGGTACAAGCCCAGTTCAGCGCGCTGCTGCCGCTGCTGCATTAGCCAGCAGGCTCGCGATGTCGGCTTCCGCATAGCCCAGATCTTGCAGGATTTCCCGCGTGTGCTGGCCAAGCGCCGGCGCGCCGTCGACGGCCGCTTCAGGCAAGGCATCCGCGTTGTCGCCGAACACCGCCCAGCGCCGCAGCCCCTGATAGGCGCCGGCCTGCGGATTGCGATACTCGCGCATGAATCCCATGGCCTGCACCTGGGGGTGATCGAACATGTCCTCAACGCGATTGACCACCGCGCACGGCACGCTCAGCCCGAAACGTTCCGCCCACCTAGCCGCGCTATCGCGCGCCAGCGCGGCACGCACGCGCGGTATCAGTTCATCGGCGCGGGCTGCGCGTTTCTTGACCGAGTCATACTCGGGATCGTCCGCAAGCCGGGACAGATCCAGGTGTTCGCATAGCGCGCGCCAGAAATGCGGCGTGTTGGCCGAGATATACAGATAGCCTTCGCCGGTCGGGTGTATGCCGGTAATGCCGCCGGAACGCATATCGCGCTCGATGCGGCGCGGTTCGCCTTCGGCCCAGACCAGACGCGCGGATTGCATTGCCAGCGCGCTGCCCAGCAGCGAGACGTCGATAGCCTGGCCCACGCCCGTTTTTTCGCGCTGGTAGAGCGCGGCCGATACGCTGTTGGAAATAAGCGCGGCGCCGTAATAGTCGACGACCGAGCCGTACAGGATTTCCGGAGGTCCGTCGGCCTTGCCCTGCGACGCGCACATGCCGGTCATGGACTGCAGCACCTGGTCGTAACCCGGTTGCCGGGCCATGGGGCCGTTGCCTCCATAGCCCGTCATCGCGCAGTAGATCAGGCGCGGATTCAGCGCGTTCAGCGTGGCGAAGTCGATGCGCAGCCGTTCCGGCACGCCGGGGCGGAAGTTATGCACCAGCACATCGGCGCGCGCGACCAGCTTGCACAGGACGTCATAGCCCTCTTGCGTTTTCAGGTCCAGGCAGATGCCGCGTTTGTTGCGGTTGATGCCCAGGAAAGCGCGGCTTTCCGACGCCAGCGTCGAAGGATACTTGCGCAGGTTGTCGCCTTCCGGTGGCTCGACCTTGATCACGTCGGCCCCCATATCAGCCAGCAGGGCGCAGCCATATGGGCCGGCGATGTAGGCGCTTAGATCCAGGACCTGTATGCCCGACAGGGGCAGTGAGGAGGTTGTTTGCGTCATGAGATATTCCGTAAGGCGGAAGTCAGGCCCGGCCCGATGCGAGCAGGATATTTTCGGCGCGTCGGACGAAAGGGGCGTCGATCATCTTGCCGTCCAGCAGGAACGCGCCCGTGCCTGAGTGCGCGCGGCTGGCGTCGACGATACGTTGCGCTTGCGCGATGTCTTCCGTGCTGTAGCCAAAGACTTCGTTGGCAATGGCGATCTGGCTGGGGTGGATGCACGATTTGCCCAGAAAGCCCAGCGAGCGCGACAGCCTGGCTTCACCGCGGAACCCTTCCGGGTCGGCGACATTGGGGTATGCACCATCCAGGGCATATCGGCCGCTCGCTCCTGCCGCCAGCCGCAGCGCCAGCATGACGTGGCGCAGGGTTTCGGTTTCGTACCGAGCGATGCCCAAGGGCTCGAACAGATCCGCCAGCCCCAATTGCAGTCCCTGCACCATGTCATGCGCGGATGCAATATCGGCGGCCATCGCCAGACCACGCGGTGTTTCGATATTCACCAGCAGACCGCCGGCGAAGCCGGCCTTCGAGAGTGCGTCGGCAACCGCACGCACGTCAGCCGGACCTTCTATTTTCGGCACGTTCAGCAGATCGATGGGCGTGCGCGCGAGGGCGGCGATATCGGCCTTGAAATGTGGCGTGTCCGCGGCATTGATACGGACGATAATTTTTTTGTCATGCCCGGCATGGTCCTGGGCAAGGGCGCCATTCAGCCACGCGGCCAGCGTCCGGCGCGCTTCGTCCTTGCGTTCGGGCGCCACGGCATCTTCCAGATCGAACGATATGGCATCCGCCGCGCTGCGCATCGCTTTTGCATAAAGTTCGGGGCGCGACGCGGGTACGAAAAGTTTGCTTTTCATCGTTGTCTCCTGTCCAGTCGAATTGTGGCAAACAAGCGGCGATCGTTGCGGTGTGGACCGTACGATAAAACGATAGTATTTCTATCGTTATGAATACCGACTATCTCAAGACCCTGCTGGCGATTTCCCGCCATGGCTCGATGGCCGCGGCAGCGCGGCGCCTGGGCCTGACCCACGGCGCGGTTGCCCAGCAGATCCGCGTGCTGGAAACGGAGTTGGGCGCCGCACTGATTGCGCGGGCTGGGCGTACGGTCCATCTCACGGAAAAGGCCGCGCAACTGCTTGAACCCGTCGAGGACGTGCTGGAACACATTGAACGGCTGCGCTATCTGGCGCGGTCCAGCGAAACCGTGGGCGAATTGCGCCTGGGCGCCGGCCATACGGCGTTGAATACCACGGTGCCCAGCATTCTCGAGCAGCTGGTCAAGCGGCATCCGGGCATTAGCGTGGATATACATCCGGGGCATTCCGCCCAGTTCTATCCGCAGATCGAAAGCGGCGAACTGGATGCGGCGATCGCGCTGGAAGCCCCGTATTCCCTGCCCAAGAGCCTGGCCTGGCAACTACTGCGCGAAGAGCCGCACGTGCTCGCGGCGCCACCGGACCTGGCGGGCCACGACGCGCACACGTTGTTGGCGACCCAGCCTTTTATCCGGTACTCGCGCAGCGACTGGGGCGGCCGTCCCGCGGACGAATATCTGCGGCGTGTCGGCATCCGGCCGCGCGAGCGCTTTGAACTCAATGCCATCGAGTCCATTGCCGTGATGGTGAGCCGTGGCCTGGGCGTGGCCATCCTGCCGCTGTCCACCAGTGGCGTCATGGCGCGCCTGAACATCCTGACCCTGCCGCTGCCCGGACCGTGCCAGCCGCGCCGCTTTGGGTTGATCTGGTCACGCGGATCCTCGCGGATGAGCGTGATCCAGGCGTTCCTGGCGATCGCGGCTGCGGAGTACGCCGGCCTGGATGCCGGCGTGCCGCGGCGTGCGTCGGGACCGTCGTCGCCGGAGGCTTGATGGTGATAAACGATTTTGCGAATAATTCCCATTTGAGATAATATCTCGGACTCATTCCCGCACTGTCGACGCGCAAGCGCGCGGCAGTCCAACTCGAGTCAGGGCATTTGGGCTGGTTCATGCCTAGCAATAAAAAGAGCAATTGGTCGACGTCGTCGAATTCTTCACTGGGCGTCAGGCTCGGTGCCGGAGTCGCCGTCGTAGCGGTGCACGCGATCGTGGCCGGGGCCATGCTGTCGACTCAGGAAGTGGTGCCGCTGCCGCCGGAAAGCCAACCCATTATGGTCAGCGTGGTCGACGCTCCCGTGCCGCAGGTCGCCAAGGCGCCCGACACGCCGGAGCCGCCCAAGCCGGAGGTGCAGCCGCCCACGCCGCCGGAACCGCAGGTACAGCCCGAACCGGAGCCGGATCCAACCCCCCCTGAAAAAGCAGAGCCCGAGCCTGAGCCGGAACCGGTGATCGAAAAGCCCGTCGCTCCCGCGCCCAAACCGAAACCCAAGCCGCAGCCCAAGCCCAAGCCCCAACCGGTGAAAGAAGCGCCACCGCCCAAGCCGGTCGAGCAGCCGCCCGCGCCGCCGTCGCCACCGACCGGAGCGCCGGACGGCGCCACGACTACCCAGGCTCCGCGCCAAGGTCCACCGCGCGATCAGCCCGAAACGGTTTCCAATATCGAGTATCTGGGACCGGGCCCGTCAGTGGTCTATCCCATGGCGTCGAAACGGCGCCGGGAAGAGGGACGCGTCACGGTACTCGTCGTGGTCAATCCGCAGGGCGTGATCGAGAAGGCAACGGTAGTGGCTTCGTCGGGCTTTCCCAGGCTGGATGACGCCGCGCTGGATGCAGTGCGCCGGGTGCGGTTCAAGCCCTATACGCGCAACGGCATCGCCTATACGGTCCAGGCAAGAATTCCGTTCGATTTCAATATAAGGAACTGAGATGTCCATCGCACACCATATCGCCATGGTGCTGGCGCAGGCGACGCCCGCCGCGCCGGCCGATCCTGGCGCCGGACAAGCCGCCGGAGCGGCGCTCCAGGCGCCCGCCGCCATGCCGGCGGTTCCCGGGCCGCTGCCGACGCCCGACATGGGCATCATGCATTTCATCGCGCAGAGCGATATCGTCGGCAAGACGCTGTTCGTTATCCTGATACTGATGTCGCTGGTGACCTGGTACCTGATCGTCGTCAAGGCCATCAACAGCAGCATGATACGCAGCCGTTCACGCGTTTTCCTCAACAAATTCTGGAACTCCAGTTCGCTGGAACAGGTTGAGCACGAGATCACCACGCACGGCGCGCGCGATCCTTTTTCGCATCTGGCGTCTCATGCCATGTATGCGCAGGCGCACCATGCCAAATACGGCGCGACCACGCTGTCCGAGGCGGGGTCCAATGGCGAATTCGTCACGCGGACGATGCGCAAGGTGATGGACGAAGAAACCGCAAAGCTGGAAAACGGCCTGACGGTGCTTGCATCGGTGGGATCCACGGCGCCGTTCGTGGGCCTGTTCGGGACGGTGTGGGGCGTGTACCACGCTCTGGTCGGTATCGGCATGGCCGATGGCGTCACCATCAACCGCATCGCCGGTCCTGTCGGCGAATCGCTGGTCATGACCGGCCTGGGGCTGGCGGTGGCGATCCCGGCGGTGCTGGCCTACAACGCCTTCGTGCGCAAGAATCGCGTATTCCTGTCGCGGCTCGACGCGTTCGCGCATGATCTCTTCGCCTTCCTGACGACGGGTCAGCAGGTGGCGGTATCCGACAGCAAAGTGCGCGCCATGCGCCGTACCGGCGCCACCCAGGCGACGCGTGGGAGCGAATAAATGGCTTTCGGCGGATTCGACAACAAGGGTTCCGGCGGGCATGCGATGTCGGAAATCAACATGGTGCCCCTCATCGACGTGATGCTGGTGCTCCTGGTGATTTTCATCATCACGGCGCCGCTGCTGGCTCATTCGATCCGGATAAATATGCCGCAGGTCAGTGCGGAACCGGTCAAGGAAGAGCCCAAGACCATCGATTTGGCCATCGACGCCAACGGGCAGTTGTTCTGGGACGAAAAGCCAGTGCTGGAAGCGGAGCTGCCGGATCGCTTCGCCGCGGTCGCCGGAACCCAGCCGCAGCCCGAGCTGCGCATCCGGGCCGACCTGAATACCCGTTACGAAACCCTGGCCAAGGTAATGGGGGCCGCCCGTCGCTCCGGCCTGGGCCGCATCGGTTTCGTCACCAATCCGGCGACGTCCACGCCGGGCGCGGCAGCCCCGGCGGGGGCTGCCGCGGCGGCCCCCGCCAAGTAACCTGGGAAATATTTCTCATGGCGACGTCGGGAGGCTAGCGCGCTGCGGTCCGGATCGCGCTAGAATCGCGCCATGCGAGTACTGGTAATCGAAGACGACACAACCCTGGGCCATGCGCTGCAGGAGTTTCTGGCCGACCAGGGGTATGCGGTCGATTGGCTCACCGATGGCGACAAGGTGTTAGGCGCCTTGGCGGGCCAACCATACGATCTGCTTCTGCTCGATCTCAACCTTCCCGGCATGAGCGGCCTGGACGTCCTGCGTCAGTTGCGCGTGGACGGCAACCAGGTGCCCGTGCTTATATTGACTGCCCGCGATGGTCTGGAAGACCGCGTGGCCGGGCTGGACGCCGGTGCGGATGACTATGTCACCAAGCCGTTCGAACTCCCCGAGCTGGCGGCCCGCGTGCGCGCCTTCTTCCGGCGACGCAGCGGTCAGGCTCAACCGCTGATCGAGGTCGGACCGCTGGTGTTCGATACGGTCGGGCGCGAAGTCCGCGTCCACGGTGAACGCCTGTCGCTGTCGGTGCGCGAACTGTCCGTTCTGGAAATGCTGATGGCGCGTGTCGGCCGTGTAGTGACCAAGCGACAGATCGTCAATTCCCTGTCCGCATGGGACGCCGATTTCAGCGAAAACGCGGTGGAAGTCTACGTATACCGCCTGCGCAAACGCCTGGAAGGGACCGGCGCCAGTATCCAGACGGTGCGGGGCTTCGGCTACCTGTTGGATGTGGAAGCAGCCTGAAAGCCTGCTTTTGCGCGGTGACCAGATACCCGGGTTGCAATCGTCCGCCCGGGTTGGCCTACGAACATGACCGTGGATATTCCGTCCGACCGCATCCGTAGCAACCCGCAAAGCCAGCGTACTTACCGGTCTGGTCTTCTTCCCAGGGGATCCCTGGCGCGCTATCTCGTCGTTCGCCTTTTGCCGGCCATTCTTCTGCTGGTCCTGTTGGACCTGGCGGCGACTTGGGTCATGACGCACAAGATCGACATGACGCTCTGGGAGCTGGAAGACTTTTTCCTGCTGATGGTCATCGGCCAGGTAATCCTGATGTCGCTGTTCGCCTGGGTGGTGGTCCACGGTGTGCGTTCCGGGCTGCGATCGGTGAACCTGCTGTCCGAGGAAATCCGTCAGCGCTCCATCGACGACATGCAGCCGCTTGAAGTCGCCGGCGTTCCCGCCGAGATGGAGCCGTTGGTGCTGCATACCAACGATCTGCTGTCCCGGCTGGATGCCTCGCTGGCGGCCCAGCGCCGTTTCATCGGCCATGCCGCGCACCAGCTGCGCACGCCCTTGAGCGGCCTGCGCCTGGAATCCGAACTGATGCTAGCTCGTCCGCTGCCCGATGATGTGCGCGCGCGCGCGGAACGTATCAAGGCGGTCAGCGACCGCATGATCCGCCTGGGGCAGCAACTGCTGGTACTGGCTCGCGCCGATCCCAACGCACGGCCCCAGGATAGCTTCGTGCGCATCGATCTCTGCGAATGGGTGCTTGCGAGCGGCGCCGAATGGATCCCACGCGTGCGCGCGGCGCAGTTTGAACTGGACCTGAACGCGCCCGATACGCCGGTATGGGTCGACGCCGATCCGCTGCTGCTCGATGAGCTGCTCGGTAATCTGATCGACAACGCCCTGCGCTATGGTCCGCCCAACGGTCGGATCACGCTCACCGTAGGCGGCAATCCCCCCAGCCTGACCGTCATGGACGATGGCCCGGGCATTCCCATGGAAGACCAGGACCGCGTATTCGAGGCCTTTTACCGTTCTCCGGCCGCGACGGCCGGCGGCTCCGGCCTGGGTCTGGCGATCGTGCGCGAAATCGCGCATGCGCATGGCGCATGGTGGAAGCTTTCCAGCCGCCCAGAATTTCCGGGCACGCGTTTGACCGTGGTGTTCCCTGGCCCTCGCAAGGGGGCCCAACTGACTCGACACGACATTCAGGTATGACGATCGGAACCGCAAGCGCATCCCCTATGGCCGCGGTGCACCACGCGCCTTCCTCCAAGGCCGCTTTGATGATCGGGGCGCTCGGCGTCGTCTACGGCGACATCGGCACCAGCCCGCTCTACACGCTGCGGCAGTGCCTGGTTGGTTACGGGGATCTCCAACCCACGCATGTGCTGGGCGTGCTGTCCATACTGTTCTGGATGCTGATGTTGGTGGTGTCGTTCAAGTACATCATGCTGGTACTGCGCGCGGATAACCGCGGGGAAGGCGGCACGCTGGCGCTGCTCGAATTGGCCATCCGCGGGCGGCAGGGCAGGGTGCGGATACTGCTGATCGCGCTGGCGATTTTCGGCGCGGCGCTGTTCTATGGCGACAGCATGATCACGCCCGCCATTTCGGTGCTGTCGGCGCTGGAAGGGATCAGCGTCGTCTCGCACCGTTTCGAGCATTGGGTGGTGCCCCTGGCCCTGATCGTCCTGATCGCGCTGTTTATGATCCAGTCGCATGGCACCAGCGTGATGGGTCGGCTGTTCGGACCTATCATGGGCTTGTGGTTCGGCACGCTGGGTGTTCTGGGCGCGTGGCAGATCTACCAGACGCCGGCCATACTGCAGGCGCTGAATCCGATATGGGGCGTGCATTTCGTGGTCGAGTCGCCGCGCGCCAGCTTCGTGCTGCTGGGCTCGGTGGTGCTGGCCTTGACCGGCGCCGAGGCCCTGTACGCCGATATGGGCCACTTCGGCCGCGGCGCGATCCGCAGAGCCTGGTTCTGGATGGTGGCACCGTCGTTGACGCTGTGCTATTTCGGCCAGGGTGCGCTGCTGCTGCGCGATCCAAAGGCCATCGCCAATCCCTTCTTTCTGATGTCGCCCGACTGGGGCATCGTACCGTTGGTGTGCCTGGCAACCGTGGCGACCATCATCGCTTCCCAGGCCGTGATTTCCGGCGCGTATTCGATGACGCGGCAGGCAGTCCAGCTGGGCTACTGGCCGCGGATGGAAATCCTGCACACCTCGGCGGTAGAGAAAGGCCAGATTTATCTACCCCAGGTCAATGCGCTGCTGCTGGTCGCCGTGCTCGTACTGGTCGTCGTGTTCCGCAGTTCCGACAACCTGGCGGCGGCCTATGGCTTTGCCGTGACCGGTACCATGCTGACGACGTCCGTGCTGCTCCTGTCCCTGATGTCGCGGGCGGCCGTCAACGGGCCGCGCCGCGCGATGTGGTGGGCCATACTCGGCTTCCTGCTGGTATTCGATCTACTGCTATTTTCCGCCAATGCGCTCAAGGTGGAAGAGGGCGGCTGGCTGCCGCTGTTGGTGGGTATCGTCGTGTTCACACTGATGATGACGTGGCGGCGCGGCCGTTATCTGCTGAGCGAACAGCAACAGCGGGACCGGCAGCCGCTTGGTGAATTCATGGAACAACTGGAACAATTCCCGCCGGCGCGCGTGCACGGTACGGCCATCTTCATGACGATGAATACCGGCAACGTACCGCCCGCGCTGCTGCACAACTTGAAGCACAACAAGGTGCTGCATGACCATGTGCTGTTTCTGACGATACGCAGCACGGACGTCCCGTACGTGTCTCCGGAAGAACGCTTTTGCCTGACCAAGCTCAGCGCATCCAGCTGGCAGGCCGTGGTGACTTACGGTTTCAAGGAAGAGCCCAACGTGCCGGATGTATTGCGCGAGGTCGCCGAAGCCTATCCGGAAGTGGATCTGGAGCCGATGCGCACGTCCTACTATCTGTCGCGACAGACCGTGGTGGCGGCCAAGCGGCCGGCGATGCGCGGATGGCGGCGCGCCGTGTTCGCCTTCATGGCGCGCAACTCCACGCGCAGCACGAAATTCTTCAAGATTCCGCCGAACCGCGTGGTCGAAATGGGCATGCAGGTGGAGTTGTAGCGAGCAGCGGGCCTTGAGATCCGGCCCAATGATGCAGGAATAAAAAAACGCCGCGGGCGCAATCCCGCGGCGTTTTTCCTGGGGTTCCCGGTTTACTTCTTTTCGTCTTTCAATTGCGGCAGCGCGGCGCCGGCCGACGACGTGAGCAGGCCGGCCTTGACGTAGGTGAACAGCTTGTCGCGCGTATCGACGATATCCAGGTTGCGCATGGTGAGCTGGCCGATGCGGTCCTGCGGCGAGAACACCGATTCGCCCTTTTCCATCGTCAGGCGTTCCGGTTTGTACGTCAGGTTGGCCGATTCGGTATTGACGATGGAGTAATCGTTGCCGCGGCGCAGTTCGACGGTGACTTCGCCGGTGACGGCACGCGCGACCCAGCGCTGCGCGGTTTCACGCAGCATGATGGCCTGCGGGTCGAACCAGCGGCCTTGATACAGCAGGCGGCCCAGTTTGCGGCCGTTTTCGCGATACTGTTCGATGGTGTCTTCGTTATGGATGCCGGTGATCAGGCGTTCGTAGGCAATGAACAGCAGCGCCATTCCCGGGGCTTCGTAAATGCCGCGGCTCTTGGCTTCGATGATGCGGTTTTCGATCTGGTCGCTCATGCCCAGACCGTGCCGGCCGCCGATGCGGTTGGCTTCCATCATCAGCGCGACGGGGTCGTTGTATTCCACGCCGTTCAGCGCTACCGGCTGGCCTTCGACGAAGCGTACCCTGACTTCTTCACGCTTGACGTCGACTTCGTCGCGCCAGAATGCGACGCCCATGATGGGCTGCACGATGCGGATGCCCGAATTCAAATGTTCCAGGTCTTTCGCCTCGTGCGTGGCGCCAAGCATATTGGAATCCGTGGAATAGGCTTTTTCCGCCGACATGCGGTATTCGAAACCCGACTGGCGCATGTATTCCGACATTTCGGCACGGCCGCCGAGTTCATCGATGAAAGCCTGATCCAGCCAGGGCTTGTAGATCTTTAGATCGGGATTGGTCAGCAGGCCGTAGCGGTAGAACCGCTCGATGTCGTTGCCCTTGAACGTGCTGCCGTCGCCCCAGATGTTGACGTCGTCTTCCTTCATGGCGGCGACCAGCATCGTGCCGGTGACAGCGCGTCCGATGGGCGTCGTATTGAAGTACGTGATGCCGGCGGTGGAAATATGGAATGCGCCGGCCTGCAGCGCGGCGATGCCTTCGGCAACCAGCTGGCTGCGGCAATCGACCAAACGGGCGTTTTCCGCGCCGTATTGCATCGCTCGGCGGGGAATTTCGTCGTAATCCGGTTCGTCGGGCTGGCCCAGATTGGCGGTATATGCATACGGCACGGCGCCTTTTTCGCGCATCCAGTGAAGCGCGGCGCTCGTGTCCAGGCCGCCTGAGAACGCGATGCCGACCTTCTGGCCGACGGGGATGTGCTGAAGGATGGTTGCCATTGCGTGTCGCCCGGGTGGAGAAAACCGAAGATTTTACCGCTTTTGCGAACCCCCTCGTGGACGTTGCCGCCGGCGCGTTCTTGCGCGACCATGGCGCTTTTCCCGCGAGGAACGCATGGATTACGCACCGCAGGGCACGCCGGGCCGGCTGGCCGACATTTTGCTGCTGAAACTGGCTGGACGGCGCTTGACGGCCAGGGAACTGAGCGAGCTCGCGCAGGCACTGGGGGCGGACACGGTTGGCGGGCCCGTCGTTCAGGGCTATACGGGCCTGGAGACCGAGGAGACCTACGTCTATTGCCGCTTGCCGGCCAGCGGAAGCGAACCGTCGCCTGAGCTGCAGGCGCGCGCGCGGCGGGCATATCCCAATGCCGACATACGATGGCTGCGCCGGGTGCAGGATATTGCCGGCGCATCCGCCGGACGGACCGCTCCCTGGCATTACATCGTGGAAACCGATGTAGTCCCGCAGGCGGACCAGGACTTGAACGATTGGTATAACCAGGAGCATCTGCCGGGGCTGGCGAGCGTGCCCGGCACGGTGCGTGCGGAGCGCTTCGCATGCCACGAGACGTCCCCGCGCTATCACTCCTGCTACGACCTGGAGACCCTGGAAACGTTCGGCAGCCCGCCCTGGCTGGCAGTGCGCGCAACGGCATGGAGCGACCGGGTGCGCCCGTCATTCCGCAATACCAAGCGCACGATGTTCAAGGTCATTGCCTAAGGCTTCGGGTCAGGACAAGTGGCCCAGCAGCAGGAATTCCATCAAGGCTTTCTGGACGTGCAGGCGGTTTTCGGCCTCGTCCCACACCACGCTCTGCGGGCCGTCGATGACCTCGCCGGTGACCTCTTCGCCCCGATGCGCCGGCAGGCAGTGCATGAAGACGGCGTCGGCGGCGGCTACGGCCATCATGTCGGCATCCACGCACCAGTCCGCGAAAGCGGCGCGGCGCTGTTCGTTTTCCGCCTCGTAGCCCATGCTGGTCCAGACATCGGTGGTGACCAGATGCGCGCCGCGGCAGGCTTCCATCGGATCCTTGAACTGCCGCAGCACCGAGGCGGGCGGAGTGCCGATGCGCGTCGGGTCCAACTCGTAGCCGGAGGGCGTGGAGACATGCAGGGTAAAGCCCAGCATTTCCGCCGCCTGCAGCCAGGTGTAGGACATATTATTGGCGTCGCCGACCCAGGCCACGATCTTGCCCGCGATAGGGCCGCGGTGTTCCACGTAGGTAAAGATGTCCGCCAGGATATGGCAAGGATGGAATTCGTTGGTCAGGCCGTTGATGACCGGGACACGCGAGTGCGACGCAAAACGTTCGATGCGGGTCTGTTCGAACGTCCGGATCATGACGATATCCACCATGCGTGAAATGACCCGCGCGGTGTCTTCGATGGGTTCGGATCGACCCAGTTGCGAATCGTTGGACGTCAGGTTGATGACGGATCCGCCCATTTGGTACATGCCGGCTTCGAAGGACACCCGCGTGCGGGTGCTGGCCTTTTCGAACACCATTGCCAGCGTGCGGTCATGCAGCGTCATGTGCGGTTCGTAGCGCTTGAACTTGTCTTTGATCAGGCGCGCGCGATCCAGCACATAGTTGATTTCAGCGGCGGAAAAATCCCGGAATTGCAGAAAGTGGCGCAGGGGGCCGGTTTGGGTGCTTGCTGTTGTCATGTTCGGTCTGCACATCGTTGGTCCGGCCCGTTTACGGCGGGCAGGGCGCTTCATTATGCCCGTTCTTTTTTACACGCGTCCATTGCTGTGGGGATGCGTAGAAAAGAAGGTAAAAGCCACGGAGAAGCCAACAATTCGACCGCGGGCCAGTTGGCCGAATACAATGGTTGGCAAGCATCAATCATATACAATCGGCGTCGCGACCCGCGTGTCGCGGGCTGGTCATTGACGGCGCGCCGCGCCCGTCGCCGGTAGCAGAACCAACGGTATTCCGCGTGCGACAACTCGTTATCCTCGGTGTTACGGAAGAAGGCCAACGCTTTCGACCCAGTGATTGGGCCGAGCGGCTTGCCGGCGTCATGGCGCAATTCCGGCCGCCGGGCAGTGCCCCTGCCAGCCCGCTTTACTATTCGCCCTACGTACTGCCCGTCATCGTCAATGGCGAGCGCAGCGTGGTGGTTGACGAACGCCTGCGCGACCTCGAACCCTTGGCCTGGAAGTTCGTCATGGACTTCGCCAAGGATAACCACCTGAAGACGGAAGAGCGCGAAATCACCCATCCGTCGTAGTCGGGTGGCTTAGGGCGCGGTGCCTCCTAGGCGGAGACCGGCGTTATCACCTTGCCGGTCTTCAGAAAAGCCTGCAGGTTCTCCACCATCAGGTCTTCCATGTCGCGGCGCGTTTCATAGGTCGCGCTGCCGATATGGGGTAGCAGCACGACGTTGTCGTTGGCTTTCAGGGCATCGGGCACCTTGGGTTCGTGTTCGAACACGTCCAGCGCCGCGTTGCCCAGCGTGCCCGCCCGCAGGGCCTCTACCAGCGCGGCTTCGTCGATGACCGGGCCCCGGGCAATGTTGATGATGGTGCCCTTGGGGCCCAGGGCGTCCAGTACTTCCCTTGAAATCAGATGACGGGTGCCGGGGCCGCCCACGGTGGCCACGACCAGGAAATCGGCCCACGCGGCCAGATCCACCAGCGATGCCTCATACCCGTAGCTAACGTCGTTACGTTGGTTGCGGCTGTGATAGCGCACGTCCATGTCGAACCCGATGCCGCGTTTGGCGATCGCCTGGCCAATGCGGCCGAGCCCGACGATGCCCAGTTTCTTGCCGCTGACGCGCATTCCAAGCGGAATGCTGCCATGCACCTGCCCCCAGCCGCCTTGGCGGACGAAGCGGTCGCCGTAGGCGATACGCCGCGCCGCGCCGATCAGCAGACCCCAGGCCAGATCGGCCACGCAGTCGGTCAGGACATCCGGCGTATTGCTGACCTGCACGCCGCGTCGCTGCGCGGCCTTGACGTCGATCGTTTCGTAGCCTACGCCCCAGCTGCAGATCGCCTTCAGGTCCGGCAAGGCATCGATCATTTCGGCCGAACAGCCGAAATTGGCCGATGTGACCAAGACGTCGATGCCTTTCCCAAGTTCCGCCAGCGCTGCATTCCGATCGGGAGACTTCCACAGTTCGACAACGTCATAGTCTTGCGCGAGACGTTCGTTGGCTGTGGGGGAGCCGGAATAGGATCCGACCTGGATGATGCGGTGCTTGGCGGTCATGGAGGTTCGCTTGGCGCGTGGAATCGTTTGGAAAAAGGGAGCGTGTAATTTACTCCAACTTGATATTGCTCTTGGATATCACGTCCTGCCATCGCTTGACTTCGGCGTGCTGGAATTGGGTGAATGCTTCGGGGCTGTCGGCGACCACTTCGAATCCCAGCCCGTGCAGCGTCTTTTCGACGGCGGGATCACGCAGCGTCTTGCGCAGCCCATCCGACAACTGCGTCACGATAGCGGCCGGCGTCGCGGCGGGCACGGCGAATCCTTGCCAGGAATAGACGACCATGTCCTTGACGCCCGCCTCCGCCATCGTGGGCACGTCGGGCAGTTCCGGGATGCGTTGTTCGCCGGTCGTGGCCAGTGCCTTGAGCTTGCCGGCCTTGATATGCGAAAGGACTGCGCCGAGGTTCTGGAAGGACACATTCACCTGGCTGCCCATCAGGTCGCTGATGGCCGCGCCGCCGCCCCGATAGGGCACGTCCACGCCCGACGTGTCGGTCTTCTGGCGGAACAGAACAGCCGACAGGTGATCCGAAGAGCCGGTGCCGGAAGACGCATAAGAAACCGATCCGGGATTTTTCTTGGCGTAGGCGACCAGTTCCGCCACGGTTTTTGCGGGGAAATTAGGCGAGGCGACAAGCACATTGGGGTTCCGTACCGCCATCGTCAGATATTTGAAATCTTTGCTCGGGTTGTACGATAAGTCTTTATAAAGTGCCTGGTTGATGGCGAAGGTACCGATGGAACCCACCATCATCGTATAGCCGTCCGGCGTGGCCCGCGCGAGCGCCTGAGCCCCGATGGAGCCATTGGCGCCGGGCTTGTTTTCCACCACGAAAGTCTGGCCGAAGATCTTGTTCATGCCAGGCAGGACGGCGCGCGCGGTAATGTCGGAAGAGCCACCAGGCACGAATGGCACGATGACGGTGACGGGTTTGTCGGGGTATTTCGCGGCGGCCGGCATGGCAGCCGCCAACGTCAAGGCAGCGACCAGCGCTATCGTGCGTACGGGTACGGTCATGGTTGTCTCCTGGCTGTCGTGAAGCCGCGCATTGTCGTCGGGGGGACGCCCCGCGCGCCTCCGTTAGTTATCGGATGTCTGACTACATGCTTGTAAAACAACTATATGTATTGAGCATAGATATGTCAACCAAGTATACTTTTCAGCTTATCGCGCCCGGCTTGCCGACAATCTGGACCGTGCCTGTTTGTTGAGTGTGCGGATTGTCGTTTCCGCACAGGAGTCTTGCCCCATGAAAACCACCCACGTGACCGTGGATGATCTGCGTCGTTCCGTAATCGCGGTGCCGCCGCTTGCCCGCAATGCGGACCTTGGCCTTAATGAGCAGGCAAATATGGCCTTGCTGCGGCATCTGGAGCAGGGCGGCGTGCGCAGCGTCATGTATGGCGGCAACGCGAACTTCTACAACGTTGCCGTCAGCGAGTATGCGCGCATCATCGATTTTCTGGCCGAGTACGCGGGGGCGGACACCTGGGTGCTGCCTTCGGCGGGTCCGGATTACGGCAAATTGATGGATCAGGCCGCGATTCTCAAATCGCGCGCGTTTCCGACGGCGATGCTGCTGCCGATGTCGTTTCCATTCACCGATGCCGGCCTGGCGGACGGCATACGGCGTTTCAGCGATGCCATCGCGCGTCCCGTGGTCGTGTATATCAAGGCCAGCGATTACATCACGCCTGCCACGCTGGGACGTCTGGTGGAAGAGGGGCGTATCGCCGCTGTGAAATACGCGGTAGTCCGACAGGACCCATCCCAGGATCCTTACCTATCGGCGCTGTTGAAGGCGGTTGATCCGCGTTTGATGGTCAGTGGCATCGGCGAGCGTCCCGCGATCGTGCATTGCCGCGAATTCGGCCTGCAGAGTTTTACATCCGGTTCGGTATGCGTTGCGCCGCGCGGCTCCATGCAACTGCTGCGGCTGCTGCGGGAAGGCCGGCTGGAGGAAGCCGAACGAGTGCGGGCAGCCTACATGCCGCTGGAAGACTGCCGCGATGCCATTAGTCCGATCCGTGTGCTGCACGATGCGGTGACGCTCGCGGGCGTCGCCGACATGGGGCCCATGCTGCCGCTGCTGACGGGCTTGACGGCCGCCGAACGCGAGCGGGTGGCACCGGTTGCGCGTGCGTTGCTGGAACGCGATCGTACGGTGCCGGCGTAATTGAGCCGCGACGCGTACCCCCCAGCCGATGGCGTACGATTGGTGCTCGATTCAAAGGAGAGCAGCGTGTCCATCAAGCAACGCGCGCAGGATGCTGGCAGCCCCCATGCGGTCGAGGCCGGCACCGTTGCCGACAGTGGACGGACGCTCGATCGCAGCCAGCGTGTACGCCTGGGCGATCAACTGTACGGACAGATCTTCGACCGCATCGCTTCGGGCGATCTCAACGTCGGCGACAAACTGCCGTCCGAGCATGAAATCTGCGAACAGTTCGGCGTATCACGTCCCGTGGTGCGCGAGGCTCTGCTCAGGCTGCGGGCCGATGGCCTGGTCAGTGCGTACCAGGGCCTGGGTACCTTCGTTATCCATCAACCCGCTCCGCGGCTGAAAACCTTTGGCGATGTGCAAAACGTCGGCGCGTATCTGCGCGCGCAAGAGGTGCGGGTGGCGCTGGAAGGTGACGCGGCGCGCCTGGCCGCGCTGCGGCGCACCGACGAGCAGATGAGAAAAATCGTCGAAGCGCATCAGACGTTCGCGGAAGGCCTGGCACAGGGCAAGGTATCGGCCGAGGCTGACCTGGCGTTCCACGCGAGCATCGCGGAAGCGAGCGGGAACGACTTTTTCCTGGGCGTGCTGGAAACCATCCACGAATCCATACACGGCTTCATGCGCCTCTCGCTGAATCTGACGCGCACCGGTTCACGCCAACGCGCCGAGCGGGTGATGGACGAGCACGCGAGCATATTGGCAGCCATTCAGGAGCAGGACGGCGAGCGCGCCCGCACCGCCATGCAGTTTCATCTGGGGCAGGCACGCTATCGCCTGGTGGATCGCGAGCGCGACTGACTCGCGGGCAGCGTCACCGCGCCGCGAACGACTATAAGGAGACAGGCAGTGGCAAGCGAACATACAGCGGGCTTCAATGCCTCGCCGCAGTCCGTGCGCGAGCAGATCGTGCTGGTGCTGCGCGCCTGGGGCATGCAGTCCGACCTGGCCGATACGGCGGCGGACCTGATGACCGAGACGGATTTGCTGGGTATCGATTCGCATGGTATTTCCATGCTGCCCAGCTACGAGGACAAAGTGCTGGCGGGCACGCTGTCGATCGGTGCGCGGCCGCGCGTGGTCCGTGATGGGCTCGCTTCGGCCTTGCTCGACGGCATGGGCGGCCTGGGGTATCCGGTCGCGGCGCAGGCCATGCACCTGGCCGTCGACAAGGCCCTGGCGCATGGCGTGGGTGCGGTGGCGGTACGCAATTCGCATCATTTCGGCGCAGCCGGCGTGTACGCGCGCATTGCCGTGCGGCGCGGCGCCGTCGGCCTGGTCACCAGCAGCGCCAATGGCATCATCATGGTGCCGACGGGCGGCGCCATGCCCATGCTGGGCACCAATCCCATCGCGTTCGCCGCGCCGGCTGCTTACAACGAACCTTTCGTGCTCGATATGGCGACCACGACGGTAGCTGCCAATAAAGTCAAGGTCTACGACTTTCACGGCAAGCCGCTGCCGGCAGGCTGGGCCATGGATGGCCGTGGTGAACCGGTCACGGACGCCGCGCAGGCCATGGCATATATCTTCAAGCATCCGGAAGGTGGTTTGTCGCCCCTGGGGGGCACGTCCGCAATGAGCAGCCATAAGGGATATGGCCTTGCCATGATGGCGCAGATCCTGGGATCGACTTTGAGCGGGAGCGGCTTCGCGGCCCTGCATGCCAAGCGTCGCCGCCCGGGCGATCCCGACAACATCGGCCATTTTTTCCTGGCCTTGAACCCGGATGCGTTCCGGGATGCCGGGTCGTTCGAAACGGACCTGGACGATATGATCGACGCCATGCACGACACGCCGCCAGCGCAGCCCGACGTACCGGTGCTGGTGGCGGGCGAACCCGAGGCCAGGGCGCGCGCGCACCGCGAACGCAACGGCATACCGATTCCCCAGGCGCTCGATACCCGCTTGCGCGACATCTGTGGCCGCTGCAAGACGCGCTATGTGCTGGAGCCGGTCGCCGCAGGGTAAGGATGCATCACGCCGCCGGCGGCATGCGCCGGTAACATGGGCGCGGTGCTCAAGCATCGCGCCGGAAATATTCAGGATGGGCCAGGATGACTGCACCGTTTCCCAATCGCTTCCGCCAGCGTATTCTCGCGCGCGAGCCATTGATCGGCTTTTGGATGAGTATGGCCAGCCACATCACCGCGGAACTGGCCGGCCTGGCCGGCTACGACTGGCTGCTGCTGGACGGCGAGCATTCGCCCAACGACGTACCCATGTTCCTGCAGCAATTGCAGGCCTTGCAGGGTAGTGAATCGGCCGCGGTCGGCCGCCCGACGATCAACGATCCCGTCGAGATCAAGCGCATGCTCGATATCGGTTTCTACAACCTGTTGATTCCGTTCATCGAGTCGGCGGAGGAGGCCCGGCGCGCGGTGGCCGCGACGCGTTATCCGCCCGCCGGTATACGCGGCGTGGCCGGCCTGCAACGCAGCAACCGGTTCGGGACCGTGCCTGACTATCTGCAGATCATCAACGACAACATCTGCGTCTTGTTGCAGATCGAAAGCCGTCCGGGCATCGAGGCGGTCGACGAGATCGCGGCGGTGGATGGCGTCGACGGCATTTTTATCGGGCCGTCCGATTTGGCCGCGGCACTGGGCCATATCGGCAATCCGTCTCATCCGGAGGTGCAGGCGGCCATCCGGCACTTGTACGAGCGCGCAACCGCGCATCGCAAGGCGGTGGGCATTCTGGCGCCCGTTCCCGCGGACGCGAAACGCTATCTGGAAATGGGCATGCACTTTGTCGCCGTCGGCACTGACCTGGGCGTGTTCAAGCAGGCGACCTTCGCGCTACGCGAGTCGTTTCGATAGGCGCCCGGCAGTCCAAGGCAAAAAAGGACGCCAGGGCGTCCTTTTTCGTATTTGCCGATGCTGACACAGCCAAATCGCGGCCGTCAACTCGCGGTGCAGCCATGAACATGCGACCGATGCATACAGGCGGGTAACGCCAGCTTGGCATCGCGCGTGACGCATGCGCATAGCGTCAACGACACAATCCGCCAGCCCGGGGTAGGGCCGGCAGACCGGGATGACCTATCAGGCCAGCGCCTTGACAGCGGCCGACAGGCGGCTCTTGTGGCGGGCAGCCTTGTTCTTGTGAATGATGTTCTTGTCAGCGACGCGGTCGATCACGCTGGTCGCCTTTTGCAGCACAGCGGCGGCGGCCGCCTTGTCGCCGGTTTCCACAGCTTGGCGAACGCGCTTGATCGCGGTGCGCAGCATGGAACGCAGGCTGGAATTGTGCTTGTTGCGCTCAACCGATTGGCGAGCGCGCTTGCGGGCTTGGGCAGTATTGGCCATGTTGCGAGTCAGTTAGAAATTCGGCAAAGCTCAACATTTTAGCAAGTTTGAGCTGGAAAGCAAGCTTTACCGGCTCAGGCGGGCACTACGTCTATGCTGACGAGCCATGGCGTAAAGCGCCGGACGGATACGGGCATGCTTTGCTCCAGCGTATCCAGCGTGGCATCCGTGTCGTCCAGGGGGAACTGGCCGGTTACCGGCAGGCCGCCGGCGGCCACGGACACCCGGAGCACGCCGCTGCGGTAGGGCCGCAGCGAGGCGACGACATCGGCCAGCGGCCGATTGCGCACCGCGATCCAACCGGTTTCCCAGGCTGCGTCGGCCAGCAGTTCGGCGCGTGGCGAATCCACGCGCGTATCGTCGAAACGCGCACCCATGCCGGCGCCGATGACGCCGCGCGCCTTTTCGTTGGTTTGGACTTCGACTTCGTGCTCGTGCACCACAACCAGCGAGCGGCGAGCCTGCTGGCGCACCATGAAGCGCGTGCCGAGGGCCCGCACCGTCCCCTGGTCGGTGCTGACGACGAAGGGGCGATTGGGATCGTGGGCCACTGAAACGGTGATCGCGCCTTCCAGCAATCGCACATTGCGCTGCGCGCCGGCGAAATCCAGCTGCACGCGGGAGCGGGCGTCCAGCAGCATCTGGCTGCCATCGGACAGCGCGTACAGCCTTCTTTCCCCCGTGGCCGTGGCCGCATCCGCGGTCAGGTTATGCAGGGGGTAGACCTCGTTCAGGACGACGGATCCGACGGCAACCGCCATCACTGCCGTCGCGCCGCCAGCAACGAAGCGCCGCCGGGCGGGATTCGGCGGTGGCGTATGCCGCGCTGCCTGGCGCGGCATGGATCGATACGCCGCCATCGCCGGCGTCAGGACGGGGCGGGCATTCGAAGTGGAGAAACCGATGGGATAGAAATCGCTGAGGCGTCCGAAAGATGAGCCCAGCGCTGACGTCAACTGCTGCCAGGCGCTTTCATGCATCGGATTTTCAGCCCGCCAGGCAAGAAAGTCCGCGTAATCGGACTGCGACGCGCGGCCGGAACGCAACAGCAGCAGCCAGTTTACGACCTGGTCTGCGACGGGCGTTGATTTGTCCGGGGTGGCGTCCTGATCCAAAGGGGCTTCCAAGTGGCCGCAAGGGGTGTCGAATTGTAAATATTAAAGCGTTTTATCAAGAAGAGGGGCAATTTGCCAGTGGGATAAGCAAAAAATCCCGCATCGACCCAGCATTTTGTCACCATGAAATCGCATCTTGCCAGCTCTACCATGGGTTGAAACCCGTCGGAGGCGGCGGCCGGATGGTGCCACGTAGTGTCTTCTCAATACAACACAGATCTTAGGCTAGGCCACGCGCCGCAGGGACGGGGGCGGCTCTTCGCGTGAAGTCCCGCGGCCGGAAACCGCAGATGAACAGGATGCCGAAATAGGTGATGACGCTGGCCCCCAGTACCCCTCCCAGCAGTGCCACGCGGCTCCAGCTATGGGCCTGCAGGGCGATCCAGTCCAGGCGCGTGTCGGCGTAGAGCAGGATCGCGGTCAGCGCGGCCAGGGCCGGCAGCAGGCGCAGCAGGAATATAGGCCAGCCGGGGCTGGGCCGGTACACCCCGCGTTTATGCAGCATGGTCAAGAGCAACAGGGCATTCAGGCTGGCGCCCAGGGCGATCGCCAGCGCGAGCCCTGCGTGGGCCAGCCGGGGAACCAGGACCAGATTCAGGGCTTGAGTGGCGATCAGCGCGACGATCGCGATTTTGACCGGCGTGCGGATGTCCTGCCGCGCATAAAAGCCCGGCGCCAGGATTTTTACCGCCAGCAGGCCTATGAGTCCAACCGAATAGGCCATGACCGCCATACGCGTCTGCAGGACGTCGCGTGCGGCGAACGCACCATAATGGAACAGCGTGGCGACCAGTCCGTCGGACAGCAGCGCCAGGCCCAACGCGCTGGGCAGGCCCAGCATCAGCGTCAGACGCAGACCCCAATCCAGCAATGCGCTGTAGCCGGACGCATCGGCACGCGCATTGGCCGCGGACAGGCTGGGAAGCAGCACGGTGCCCAGCGCCACGCCCAACAGCGCGGTGGGAAATTCCATCAGGCGGTCTGCATAGGACAGCCAGGTCACACTGCCTGGTGGCAGCCATGTTGCGATATTGGTGTTGATCAACAGCGAAATCTGGCTCACGGAAACGCCCAGGATGGCGGGCAGCATCTGTTTCAGGATACGTCGGACCATGGGGTCGGCCCAGGCCTCGCGTACCCGCAGGCTATAGCGGGGCACCAGCCCCAGGCGCGCCAGCGCGGCCCACTGGATCGCCAGCTGCAATACGCCGCCCACCATCACCCCGATGGCCAGCGCGTGGATCGGCGGGTCGTAGCGCGGCGCCAGCCACAGGCAGGCCGCGATCATGGACAGATTCAGCAGTACCGGCGTAAAGGCGGGCACCGCGAAACGCTGCCAGGTGTTCAACACGCCGGAAGCGAAGGCGACCAGCGACATGCACAGGATGTACGGGAACATCATCCGCGTCATCCACACCGCCGAGTCGAAGGCCTGCGCGCCGGCTTCGCCCCGCAATCCGCTGGCCATCGCAGTCACGACCCAGGGCGCGAGCGCGATGCCGACCAGGGCAACCAGCATCAACATGCAGGTAAGCAGCAATGCGACGCGATCCAGCAGGGTGCGGACGCGTTCTTCGCCCTGCTGGGTGCGGGCCGTACCCAGGATGGGGACGAATGCCTGGGCAAACGCGCCTTCGGCAAACAGGCGGCGCAATAGATTGGGAATGCGGAATGCCACCCAGAAAGCGTCGGTCAGCGGCCCGGCGCCAAAGGCGCGGGCCAGCAGCACGTCGCGGATCAGGCCGGCGATACGGGACAGCAAGGTGAAACTGCTGATCGTGGCGGCCGATCGCAGCAAACTCATGACGAAGACGGATGGATGTGGCGGGTGATGCCGGAAATCATTTGGGCGGCATGCGAATGGCCCCATCCAGGCGGATGGTTTCGCCATTCAGCATGTCATTGGTGATGATGCTGTGCACGAGCTTGGCATAGTCTTCCGGCCGGCCCAGGCGCGCCGGGAAGGGAATGCTGGCCGCCAGCGCGTCCTGTACTTCCTGGGGCATGCCGAAAATCATGGGCGTGCCGAAGATCCCCGGCGCTATCGTCATGCAGCGTATGCCGATCTTGGCGAGATCGCGGGCGATCGGCAGCGTCATGCCCGCCACGCCGGCTTTCGATGCCGCATAGGCGGCCTGTCCGATCTGGCCGTCATAAGCGGCGACCGAGGCGGTGTTGATCAGGACGCCGCGCTCGCCGGTGGCCTCGGGCGCATTGCCGGACATTGCCTGCGCGCACAGGCGCATCATGTTGAAGCTGCCGATCAGGTTGATACCGATGACCTTCTGGAACAGATCCAGCGCGTGAGGGCCGTTCTTGCCCACGATGCGCGCCGCCGGCGCGACGCCGGCGCAGTTCACCAGCCCGAATAGCGAGCCGGTTTCAGTGGCGGCATCCACCGCCGCCTGGGCATCGGCTTCCTGGGTCACATCGCAGTGCACGTAGCGCTGCCCCAGTTCGGCAGCGAGTTGGCTGCCCGCTTCGTCCTGGACATCGGCAATGACGACGCGCGCGCCATTGTCCACCAGCATGCGTGCGGTGCCGGCGCCCAGGCCGGACGCCCCGCCAGTAACGATAAATACTTTGTTGGCGATTTCCATGGCTCGGTACGCTGATTCTTTGCTTAGTTTTGTAGAGCGGCGAACAGCCGCGCGCGGATTTCCTCGACGGCGCCGACCCCCGATATCTTGCGATAGCGGGGCGCCTGCGCGTCCGTTTTGGCCCAGCTGGCGTAGTAATCGACCAGCGGGCGGGTCTGTTCGCGATAGATGGCCAGGCGCCGGCGCACGGTCTCCTCGCGGTCGTCATCGCGCTGGACCAGCGGTTCGCCCGTTACGTCATCCTTGCCTTCGATCTTGGGCGGGTTGAAGCGCACGTGATAGCTCCGGCCGCTGGCCGGATGCACCCGACGGCCGCTCATCCGTTCGATGATGTCTTCCTCGGGAACTTCGATTTCGACGACGTAATCCAGCTTGACGCCCGCATCCTTGAGCGCGTCGGCCTGCGGAAGCGTGCGCGGGAATCCGTCGAACAGATAACCGTTGGCGCAGTCCTGCTGCGTCAGGCGGTCGCGCACCAGACCGATAATGATTTCATCGGAAACCAGTCCACCGGTGTCCATGATCTTCTTGGCCTCGAGCCCCAGCGGCGTGCCTGCCTTGACGGCCGCTCTCAGCATATCGCCCGTGGAAATCTGCGGGATGCCGAACTGCTGGGTGATGTAACCCGCTTGGGTGCCTTTACCGGCGCCGGGAGGGCCGAGCAGGATGAGACGCATAAAAGCTCCTGATGAATGTAATTCTTTTGCCGGGCCCGATTATGCCGCATCAACCGAAGGACACGCCTTCGGGAGCGGCAAGGAGTCG
>DATJHN010000187.1:0-2769 GCA_035493915.1 Bordetella sp. | reverse complement strand
CAAACCGGAACAGGGACGTGCGTCGGCCGAAACCGCGCGCGAGGAGATCCGTGCAGCCTTGAACGGCGCGCACATGGTCTTCATCACCGCCGGCATGGGTGGTGGCACGGGTACGGGCGCCGGTCCCGTGGTGGCGGAAGTTGCCAAGGAACTGGGCATCCTGACCGTGGGCGTGGTGACCAAGCCTTTCAGCTTCGAAGGCAACAAGCGCCTGAAGATGGCCGAAGAGGGCATCGGCGAACTGGCCAAGCACGTGCATTCGCTGATCGTCGTGCTGAATGAAAACCTGTACGACCTGATGGACGAGGACGCGACGCAGGAAGACTGCTTCAAGTCCGCCGACGATATCCTGCACAACGCCTGCGCGGGCATCGCCGAAATCATCAACGTGGAAGGCAACGTCAACGTCGACTTCGAGGACGTCAAAACCATCATGGGCGAGCAGGGCCAGGCCATGATGGGCACGGCGACCGCGTCGGGAGCCGACCGCGCCCGCGTCGCCGCCGAGCACGCAATCGCCTGCCCGCTGCTGGAAGGCATCGATTTGCACGGCGCCCGTGGGGTGCTGGTGAATATCACCGCCAGCCGCACCCTGAAGATGCGCGAAACGCGCGAAATCATGGAAACCATCCGCGGCTACGCCTCCGAGGATGCCACCGTGATCTTCGGTACGGCATACGACGAGTCGATGGGCGACAGCCTGCGCGTAACCGTGGTTGCCACCGGTCTGGGCCGCAACGCCAGCCGTCCGCAATTGGTGCAGAGCCGCAACGAAGTACTGCGCACGGGTACGGACGACTTCCCGATGGGCAATATGGTCCCTAACGCTGCCGGTCAGGGCGATTACCGCAACCTGGACATGCCGTCGGTAATGCGTAATCCGCGCACGCAGGCTTCGGCCCAGGTGCGCGCGCTGGAAAGCTCGGGTATGGATCACTTCGACATCCCGGCTTTCCTGCGCAAGCAGGCGGATTGAAACGGCTGTTTCCGGTACGGTCTATAGATAGTCACTCGTGACTGATGGCCGTGCCGGGATACATCCACTCCCTCGAACCCGGCCCGCTTCCCCAGCGGGCCGGGAAGGGAACTGTATCAGCCGTTACATATAGTCTGAAGCTATCAAAGTCGTAGGGTAGTTTGCCTTGGATACGAGTAAACCCGGGGTTACAATACTCGACTTATAACGGCAAAGCGGGATTCGCGTCCGCTAACCCAGGAAAATACCAAGCCTCATGTTCCGTCAACGCAGCATTCAGAATCTGGTCAAGACTACTGGCGTCGGTGTGCATTCCGGCCGCCGGGTCGAGCTCACACTTCGTCCCGCTGCGCCGAACACCGGCATCGTTTTCCATCGCGTCGACCTGCCTGAGGTCGTCGACCTGCCGGCGCAGGCTACCGGTGTGGGCGATACCCGCATGGCGTCCGTGCTGGAGCAGGGAAATGTCCGCGTTTCCACGGTTGAGCACTTGATGTCGGCGCTGGCCGGCCTGGGAATCGACAATCTGCACGTGGACCTGACGGCTGAAGAAGTGCCGATCATGGACGGCAGCGCGGCTACGTTTGTCTATCTGCTCCGTTCCGCGGGCATCGTCGAACAGAATGCGCCCAAGCAGTTCATCCGGGTGCTCAAGACCATCGAGGTCCGCGAAGGCGAAGGCCGCAACGAAAAATGGGCCAGGCTTGAACCGCACGACGGGTTCGCGCTGGCTTTTTCCATCGATTTTCGCCATCCCGCCATCGATTCGACGGCGAATTTCGCCGAGGTCGATTTCGCTACCCATTCCTATACGCGCGAGATCGCGCGGGCGCGCACTTTCGGGTTCGTCAACGAAGTCGAAGCCTTGCGTTCGATGGGCCTGGCGCGCGGTGGCAGCCTGGACAACGCCATTGTCATGGACGAGTACCGGGTACTGAACAGCGACGGGCTGCGGTATGACGACGAGTTCGTCAAGCACAAGATCCTGGACGCTATCGGCGACCTGTACCTGCTCGGCAAGCCGCTGGTCGCGCGCTATGTCGCCTGCAAATCGGGCCACTATATGAATAACCAGCTGGCGCGCGCGCTGCTCGCCCAGCAGGAATCCTGGGAACTGGTTTCGTATCAGTCGCAGGCTGAGGCCCCCCAGGCCTTCCGCTACGAATGGAAGCTGGCCTGAACGTCACGGCCTGAACCAGGCCTTTGCCATTCGGGCACCCGCCTTGCGCTCATCCTTGCCGATGGTGCCGCAGCAGGCGGGCCACCGCATCGGCGAGCGGCCCCGGATTCAACGTTTCCCGCAACGCCTCGAAAGCCCCCAGCGCCGTTTCATCCAGGGGAATGGCTTCCCGGGGTGGCCGTGCCGCTTTGGTCCCGGGGCCAGGCAGTCCGGCTTGAACCTTGACCGCGATTTCGTTAAGGTTCCACCCTGCCGCCTGCAATGCCTGCGCGATGCGTGGCGCCATCTGGCGCAGCTTGGCGGCATGGGCGGCGCTGGGAACAGCCAATTGCAGCCGGTCAGCCTCCAGGCGCGCCACCCGGCAGACCGCGCCCAGCACCGGGGGCACCGCGGCTGCCACCGTGCGTTGGACCTGCAGGTGCAAACGGGCCGTTGCCAGCACACCGGCGCCGCGGGTGTCATGGCCCAGCCAGCCCATGGCGGTTTCGCTGCGGCCCGGCTTTGGATTGGGACGGTATGGCGCGCGCTTGTTCATGCCGGTCCGGAATAGGATTACTTGATTGAAGTTTGTCATTATGCATGCCCGCCGAGGATCGACGGGGCATTTCACCCT
>DATJHN010000186.1:0-6945 GCA_035493915.1 Bordetella sp. | reverse complement strand
CGCCACGCTGTCGGATGCGACCTGGCAAATGTCGGGCCTGGTCATCCTGATGACCCTGATCGGCGGCATGGGCACCTTTCTGGGCCCGGTGCTGGGCGCGTTCATCGTCGTCCTGCTGGAGAACAAGGTGGGCGATTTCGGACAGGCACTGACCAGCATGACCGGCATCGACTGGTTCCGCCAACTGGGAGAATCGGTGACCATCGTCATCGGCCTGATTTTCGTGATCTGCGTCATGGCATTCCGCCGCGGCATCGTGGGCGAATTCCAGGCCCTCCTACGGCGGCGCAAGGCCACCTGACGATTTTTTCCGCCGGGCCGCCCCAAGGAAAAAAGCGCCCCCTCGGGGGGCAGCAAGCCGAAGGCGCGGCGTGGGGGTCGGTGACCACCCGCAACGGGGCTCGCCGCGGTGGCGCGGGCGCATTATGCTGAAGTGGTTCATGAGGACCACGCCATGCGCCCGCACCGCCCCTGCCTGTCCCGTCACGCCGTCGTGCCTCCGTATCTGCTGGACCGCCTTGCCCACCAGGGCAGCCCCCATGTCCGCGCCAGCGCGACAGCCACGCTGCTCCTGAACGGGGATGACGGTTCACTGCGCGGCGTCGCCCAGGCACGCGCGCTCGCCCCGGAGGCACAGGCTGCCGATGGCGCGGCGCGCCGGGTCCACACGGCGGAGGGCGGCACTGCCCTGCCCGGGAAACTAGTGCGCGGCGAAGGCCAGCCCGCCACGGGAGACGTGGCCGCCGACGAAGCCTACGACTACCTGGGCGCCACACGCGCGCTGTTTTCCGAGGTTTACGGCCGGGACTCGCTCGACGGCAAGGGCATGGCGCTGATCGGCACGGTCCATTACGGCCAGCACTACGACAATGCGTTCTGGAACGGCGCGCAGATGGTATTCGGCGATGGCGACGGGGAAGTCTTCAACCGCTTCACCATTGCCATGGATGTCGTCGGGCATGAACTCTCGCATGGCGTGATCGACTACGAGGCCGCCCTGGTCTACCGCGACCAATCGGGAGCGTTGAATGAATCCATTTCCGACGTGTTCGGCGTACTCGTCAAGCAATATCGACTGGGCCAGACCGCCGACCAGGCGGACTGGCTGGTCGGGGTAGGCCTGTTCACCGACAACGTCCGCGCGCGGGGATTGCGTTCCATGCGCGCCCCGGGCACCGCCTATGACGACCCCTTGCTGGGCCGCGACCCGCAGCCGGCGCACATGCGCGATTTCATCCGTACCGAGGACGACAACGGCGGCGTCCATCTGAATTCCGGCATACCGAACCGGGCCTTTTACCTGGCTGCCAGCGCCCTGGGCGGCCATGCCTGGGAAAAGGCCGGCCACATCTGGTACGACACCCTGTGCGATCGCGGTCTGGCCCGGGATGCCGATTTCACGGCATTCGCCTTGCTTACGCTCGAACACGCCGGCGCCGCCGGCGTGCAAGCCGCGGTCCGGCAGGCATGGCGCGACGTGGGAGTTTTGCCATGAAACCCCTCCCCCCCTGGGATACGGTGGTTGCCGTGCTGGTCAAGCGCCAGGGCGGCGTGGCTGCCATTCCGGCGCTGGCGCGGCCACGCACGATTTCCCTGCGCCATTGCCCGCAGGACGAACGGGGCCGGCTGTGCGCGGCGGTCGCGCAGGCCGCCGCCATGGCCAACGAGGAGTGCGGCAGGGGCGACCAGCGTTACTTCACGGTCGAGATCCTGCGTGATGACGGCGACGAACCGCTGCGGTTCAGCGTTCCGGAAGCATGCGCGCCCGAACCGCTGGTCAGCCTGTGGCGCGACGGCAAGGCGTAAGACACGTGGTTCGCGGGCCCGCGCAACATATTGCACGTTCTGCCATGTGTTTTCGCTATGCTATGAGGCTATCCGGAAGAGCATGTGGCGCCCCCGCTTGGGCGGCCGCCGCGAACTCTTTCTGGTTGGCAATGTCTTATATAAGACATAAGATATAAGACCCGAGATTCCTTCGCCCTGCCCTATATGACAAGCGCGGGAAAACGCATGAAAATGGCTGCTCTTTAGCGGAGCCACTACCTTGGAGTTCATCATGCCGCACAACGTGTTCGAGACCCTCAAGACATTCAAGATCGGCGACCAGACCTGTCAGTACTACTCTCTGCCGGCGCTGGGCAAGGCGCTGGGCGTGGATGTGCAGCGACTGCCCATGTCGGTGCGTATCGTGCTGGAGTCGGTACTGCGCAATTGCGACGGTCAAAAGGTGACCGAAGAGCACGTCAAGCAGTTGGCGAACTGGAAGCCAGTAGCCAAGCGCGAAGAAGAAATTCCTTTCGTGGTGGCCCGCGTAGTGCTGCAGGACTTTACCGGCGTTCCGCTGCTGGCCGACATCGGCGCCATGCGTTCGGTGGCGCAGGCGATGGGCGCGGACCCGAAGCGTATCGAACCGCTCGTGCCCGTGGATCTGGTGGTCGACCACTCCGTCATGATCGATTACTTCGGCACCAAGCAGGCCCTGGACCTGAACATGAAGCTGGAGTTCAAGCGCAATCAAGAGCGCTACCAGTTCATGAAGTGGGGCATGGAAGCCTTCGATACCTTCCGCGTCGTACCGCCCGGCTTCGGCATCGTGCACCAGGTCAACCTGGAATACCTGGCCCGCGGGGTTCACTTCGACAAGGCCAATAACGTTTATTACCCGGATTCGCTGGTCGGCACCGACAGCCACACGACCATGATCAACGGCATCGGCGTGGTGGGCTGGGGCGTGGGCGGCATCGAGGCGGAAGCCGGCATGCTGGGCCAGCCGGTGTATTTCCTGACTCCCGACGTGGTCGGGGTCGAACTGAAAGGCCAGCTGCGCGGCGGCGTGACCGCCACCGACCTGGTGCTGACTATCACCGAAATGCTGCGCCGGGAAAAGGTAGTCGGCAAATTCGTCGAATTCTGTGGCGAAGGCACGGCCAGCCTGTCCGTGACGGACCGCGCCACCATCGGCAACATGGCGCCCGAATACGGCGCGACCATGGGCTTCTTCCCGGTCGACGAACGCACCATTGAATACTTCAAGGGCACCGGCCGCACCGAGCAGGAAATCGCCGCCTTCGAAGGCTATTTCAAGGCGCAGAAGATGTTCGGCGTGCCCAAGGCCAAGGACATCTCCTTTAGCAAGCTGCTGACGCTGGACCTGGGCACCGTGGCGCCCTCGCTGGCCGGTCCCAAGCGCCCGCAGGATCGCATCGAGATTGGTAACGTCAATACGACGTTCAGGTCGCTGTTCTCCAAGCCGGTGGCCGAAAACGGCTTCAACCAGCCCGCCGAAAAGCTGGCGCGGGAATTCACCACCAGCGCCGGCACCAAGGTCAAGAACGGCGACATTCTGATCGCCGCCATTACGTCCTGCACGAATACGTCCAATCCCAGCGTGATGCTGGCAGCCGGCCTGCCCGCCAAGAAGGCGGTGGAAGCCGGCCTGAAGGTATCGCCGACGATCAAGACGTCCCTGGCTCCCGGATCGCGCGTGGTCACGGAATACCTGACCAAGACCGGCCTGCTGCCCTACCTGGAAAAACTGGGCTTCAACGTCGCCGCCTACGGCTGCACGACCTGCATCGGCAACGCCGGCGACCTGACGCCCGATCTGAACGAAGCCATCAACGCCAACGACCTGGTATGCGCCGCCGTGCTGTCGGGCAACCGCAACTTCGAGGCGCGCATCCATCCGAACATCAAGGCGAACTTCCTGGCATCGCCGCCGCTGGTCGTGGCCTACGCGCTGGCAGGCACGATGCTGCGCGACCTGATGACCGAGCCGGTAGGCAAGGGCAAGAACGGCGACGTATGGCTGGGCGACATATGGCCGTCCACGGAAGAAGTGCAGGAATTGCTGAAGTTCGCGCTGGACCCGACCGTCTTCCGTGAAAACTACAGCGACGTGCGCACCAACCCCGGCCAGCTGTGGGAAAACATCCAGGGCGTGACGGGTGAAGTCTACAACTGGCCCACGTCCACCTATATCGCCGAACCGCCCTTCTTCAAGGATTTCGGCATGGAGCCCACGGCCATGCCTACGGTCAAGGGTGCCCGCGCGCTGGGCGTCTTTGGCGATTCGGTCACGACCGACCACATTTCCCCGGCCGGTTCGATCAAGGAAAGCTCGCCCGCCGGCAAATGGCTGAAGGAACACGGCGTCATGAAGGCCGACTTCAACAGCTATGGCTCGCGCCGCGGCAACCATGAAATCATGATGCGCGGCACGTTCGCCAATGTGCGGATCAAGAATCTGATGATCCCGCCGCGCGAAGACGGCAGCCGCTTCGAAGGCGGCGAAACGCTGTACCAGCCGACCGGCGAACAAATATCCATCTACGACGCGGCGATGAAGTACATAGACGCCGGCGTGCCGACGGTGGTGTTCGGCGGCGAGGAATACGGCACGGGCTCGTCGCGCGACTGGGCGGCCAAGGGTACCCAGCTGCTGGGCGTGAAGGCGGTCGTGACGCGCAGCTTCGAACGGATCCACCGCAGCAACCTGGTCGGCATGGGCGTGCTGCCGCTGCAGTTCAAGGGCGACGACAGCGTGCAGTCGCTGAAGATCACGGGCGAGGAAACCTTCGATGTGTCGGGCCTGGAAAACGGCATCAAGCCGCAGCAGGACGTGACGCTGACCATCCACCGCAAGGATGGTTCGTCCCAGCAGGTGCAGGTGCTGCTGCGCATCGATACGCCGATCGAAGTGGACTACTACCAGCACGGCGGCATCCTGCCCTTCGTGCTGCGCCAATTGCTGGCCGCCTGATCGCCGGCCGTTCGGCACCACCGGCCCCGGCCGGCAACCGTAAGAGGAAGGGACCAGGCCTTGTGGGGCTGGTCCCTTTTTTTCGGCGCAGCCCGCGGCATTTTTGTTGCCGGAGTTGCCCCAAAAGACAAAAACCTTAATCCAGGCGGATGTCCGCCTTCTGGACCACCACGGCCCAGCGCTGGCGTTCCGCGGCCAGCCACTTGTCCATTTCCGCCGGCGTCATGGTGACCACATCCGCGCCCTGTTCGGCCAGCTTGGCCTTCAGCGCCGGTATATTCATGATGGTTGCCAGTTCCTTGCTGAGCCTGGCCAGGACTTCCGGCGGCATGGATGCCGGCGCGACCAGGCCCTGCCAGGTGCCGGATTCAAAACCGGGCACGCCCTGTTCGGCGATGGTGGGAATGTTGGGCACTTGCGGCATGCGCTTGCTGCTGGACACCGCGATGGCCTTGAGCTTGCCGCTCTGGATATGCGGCAGCGTGGCCAGCATGCCGTTCATGATGATCTGGGTCTGGCCGCCGATGGTGTCCGTGATGGCCTGCGAGCCACCCTTGTAGGGCACGTACTGCCACTGCGCCGCGGTGGCCTGCTCCACGGCGACGCCGGCCACGTGGGGCGCGCTGCCCATGGCCGTGACGGCGAAATTCAGGCGTTCACGCTTGGACAAGGCCACCAGTTCCGGCAAGGTGTTGACAGGCACGGAAGGATGCACGGCCAGGATGTGCGGCGAATAGGCCAGCATGCTGACGCCATGCAAGTCCTTGTTGGGGTCGAAAGTAAGCTTGGTATAGACCGACGGGCTGATCATCAGCGCGCCGACGTCGCACAGCAGAAAAGTGTGCTGGTCCTGTCCGGACTGCGCCACGATGGCCGCGCCCAGGTTGCCGTTGGCGCCGGGGCGATTATCGACGATGACCGTCTGCTTGAGCGTTTCCGACAAGGGCTGGCTGATGGCACGCGCGATGATGTCGGAAGACCCGCCCGCCGGGTAGGGCACCACCAGGCGGACATTGCGCTCGGGCCAATTCTGCTGGGCGCGCACCGCCGGGGCGGCGCCGTACAGGGCGGCCGCGCCGGCAGCGGCCAGAAAGGATCGGCGGGACACGGACATGAATTTATCTCCTCTATGTCTTCGATTGTTATAGGACATCATATAAGTGTCCGGCGGATTTTGCCGAGAATTCAGGATCGCGTCAATCGCATCATTCAGGGACGTTTCCGCTTCAAAGGGGAATACTCCTTGCGCGATGCACTCTATCCGCCTCCGGCGTGGCTCGTGACCTCGCCACGATCGCGGCTCGTCGACGCAAGATGTACGACGACATGTCAGCAACACGATAGGGAAGCAAAGACCTCCCCCGCATAGCATGGTGCTGCCGCGCGGCAAACGGTGCCGCCCCTGTCATGGCGGTACACTATATGGTTCCGTCTCCAGGTCTAAACCTCACCCTCATGCCCCGCTCCCGCAGCCATACATCCTCCCGTCTGACTCGCGATGCCTCGCGTTTGGCCACGCTGGCGCTCGCGCTGAACAGCTCGGGCAGCCGCGTGGAAGACCTTTTCTGGGAAGAGCAACTGCGCGCCTCCATACCCAAGCTGCTGCGCACCGGCAACGATGCGCCCCTGGAATCGGCACTGGATCATCTGTCGCAGACCCAGCCGGGCGCCTACGAGGTACTGATAGAACAGGCCGAGACCTTTACCGAATCGACCGTCATCGAAAAAAACGGCGTCAGCTATGACGTGCTGCTGATCGTCGCGCCCATGGTCGCCTGGACGCGCTATACCATTCCCACGGGGCCGGTCACGCCCTCCGCCCTGCAGGCGCTGACGGCCCAGTTGCACGGCCATGTGCTGGCACAGGGGGTACGCTTGGCGCTCATGCCTTACCTGGTCAGCATCGACCAGATGCCGCGCACTTTTTCGGAGACCTGGCACTGGCTGCAGCGGTTGGGTTCGCAGGCACTCGGAGCCGAAACGATGAAGCCCGTCGTCGCGGAAGAAACGGAAACCGCGAATATGCTGGCCGACACCCGCTATCTGGTGGGCGCGGTCGCCGCGCCGCGCGGCGCGGCCGTCTTCCGCTGGCAGGAAAGCCCCGGCGACGCCGGCGCCACGCGCGAAGCCTGCCTGGCGCAGTGGGTGGAGCAGGCCCAACCCACGCTGGCCACGCTGCT
>DATJHN010000185.1:0-11590 GCA_035493915.1 Bordetella sp. | reverse complement strand
CGATATCGCCCTTACGTCGGTGGGACGCCGCTACGCCGGTGCGGAGCAGCAGGAACGCCAGGAAATATTCGGGCGGCAATTGCTGGCGCATATTCCGCTGGCGGCGAACATCTGCCATTCGCTGCAGCAGGAGCCCACCGGAGAACTGCCCGACAAGCAGTTCCTGGACATGCTGGACGAATTCCTCAAGTCCGACGAGGCCGAGCGTGTCCTGAAGGTGGCGGTGGAGTGGGGCCGCTACGGCGAGGTCTACGCCTACGACTATCACACCGGCCTGCTGCATCTGCCGTCGGCGCCGGCAGAGTAAAGACCGGCATGGACCGTCGTCCAGGTTCCGGATGCCGGCACGAGCAAGATGCCGAGTCGGGCTTCATGGGCCGGCCGGCGCGAGGTACCGGATCGACGTTCAGCCTCCGCGCGCCGGCACCAGGCGGATGCGCGTGATCTCGGATGGCGCGCCGACCCGCTTGGGTGGTCCCCAGTAGCCCGTGCCGCGGCTGGTATAGACCCACAGGCGCCCCATTTTCTTCAGCCCGGCGGTAAAGGGCTGCTGCAGGCGCACGAAGAAATTCCAGGGCAGGAACTGGCCGCCGTGGGTGTGGCCGGACAGCTGCAGCGTATAGCCGGCCGGTTCGGCGGCGATCGCCGTGCGCGGCTGGTGCGCCAGCAGGATACGGACGGCTGCGTCGGCCGGCGCGCCCAGCAGGGCGCCGCGCGGATCGCTGCGCTGTGAGGGATCGAACTGGCCGGCCGTGTAATCGGTGACGCCGGCCAGTACGACCCTGGCGCCGTTGTGGGAAATGACCACATGGCGGTTGGATAGCACGTTCAATCCCAGGCGCTGGAACTCCGTCACCCATTCACGCGCGCCGGAATAGTATTCGTGGTTACCGGTGACCAGATAGGCGCCGTAACGGCCGTTCAGGGCCCCCAGCGGCGCGGTATGCGGAGATAGCTGATCCACCGGTCCATCGACCACGTCGCCCGTGACCGCCACGATGTCCGCGTTCAGCGCATTGACGGCGGCAACGATGGCCTCGACGTAGGGTCGGCGAATCGTCGGGCCCACGTGCACGTCGCTGATCTGGGCGATGGTGAAGCCGGCCAGGGCTGGGGGCAGGCCCGCGATCGGTACGTCCACCGTCACGATGCGTGCGCGGCGCCGCGCATTGAACAGGCCCAGCAGCGTGATCAGCAGCGCCAGCACGGGCACCGCCAGCGCTGAAGTCGCGCGCAAAGACGCGTTGTCCAGGGGCAGGCCGCGCGCGGTACCGGCGGCCCACGCGCCCACTAGCAGCACGTCGCGCAGCACCGTCAGCACGAACAGCGAAGAGAAAAAACCCATGGCCATCAGGCCTGTCCATGCCGCTTGCCGGGACCAGGACGGCGCCAGTTGGCGGGCGCGCGCGCCCAGCGGAATCAGCAGGCAGGATGCCGCCAGGTACAGGACGGCGATCCAGCGGACGGCGTCGGATACGGGAGCCTCGGGAACGAGCCGCAGCCCGATATAGATGTGCAGGAGAACGCCAATGGCAAGAATTCGGGTCAAGAAGGGGGAACGGCGCATGTGATTCTCCGCCGAATTGAAAAATTATCGGCGCGCCCTCATTATCCGTTATGGCGCGGACGGCTCCCCGTGATCCAATGTGGCGTCCCGTCCGCGCCGCTTTCCGATGCCCGCGCGGGCATCCGCTTTCGCCTACGAGAACAGATTTTGAAAGACATCGAGACCCTGCTGCTGGAGTACGGCCCGCTGCTGGTTTTCCTGAACGTATTGCTTGAGCAGGCCGGCCTGCCCATCCCCGCCTACCCCTTGCTGATCGTGGCCGGCGCGCTGGTGGTGCATGGCGATCTGCCCTGGACCGTTACGCTGGTCGCCGCCGTGCTGGCCTGCTTGCTCGCCGATGCCGCGTGGTACGCCGGCGGCAAGCGCTTCGGCAGCGGCCTGCTCAACACCGTCTGCCGGGTGTCGATCTCGCGCGATTCCTGCATCCGGCAGACGCAGTCCCTGTACTGGCGCGCCGGCCCGCGCATTCTGCTGGTCGCCAAATTCCTGCCGGGCGCCAGCGCGCTTTCCACGGTGATGTCCGGGTTCGCCGGACTGCCTTTCCGTACCTTCCTGGGCTACGACGCTGCCGGTTCGCTGATCTGGGCGGGCTCCGCCCTGCTGATCGGCATCGTCTTCAATGACATGGTGGGCCAGGTCCTGGATGTGCTGGGCGACTACGGCGGCTACGGCCTGATGGCCGTTGCCGTCGTGCTGGTGACCTACCTGGGCTATCGCTGGGTGCGGCGCAAGCGCACGATCCGCCGTTTTGCCCATGTGCGGCGGGTATCGCTGGACGAACTGGACGAGATGCAGGCCCAAGGCTGCGTGCCGGTGCTGCTGGACGTGCGGGCCAGCAGCGAGACTCCTTTGCCCGGAGCGATCGCCTTCGATCCGCGCGGGCCGATCGGCCAGGAGCCTCATGTGTGGCCGAAGGATGCCCACATCGTCGTGTATTGCGCCTGCCCTGAAGAAATCTCCGCGGCGGTGCTGGCGGACCGGCTGCTGAAGGCGGGCTATCGCAATGCCTGCGCGCTGGCCGGCGGATACAACGCCTGGGTCGCGCGCCAGCAGGCGGCCGCGGCCGCCGCCGCGACGGAGGCAGAGGCCGCTACGATCGAGTCTGCCACGGCCAGCATCGCGCCATCCGCGTCCGTGCGCGTGTCCGGAAGCTGATCCGCCATGGCCACCGCGCCGCGCGGTTCGCGCTCCACCGCGCCGCGTGCCCCGCGTTCCACCTCGCCGGGCGCGCAGCGTCCCAGTACGCCGCGCACGCCGCGTTCCACCTCCGCCGACACGCCATCGCTGCAAAGCCGGCGCGACATCGATCCGACCGTCGCGGAATTCCTGGACGCGCTGTGGCTGGAAGACGGATTGTCCCGCAATACCCTGGGCGCCTACCGCAACGACCTTGCCGCATTCGACGTCTGGCTGCATGACAGCGAGGGACGGCACATTTCCGCGGCGCGTACCGGCGATATCGAAAGCTGGTTCGCATCCGTCCATGCCGATACGCGGCCGACCACGGCCAACCGGCGTCTATCGGCGCTGCGGCGTTATTTCCAGTGGGCTTTGCGCGAACGGCGGATCGGCCAGGATCCTTGCCTGTCCGTGCGTTCGGCGCGGCAACCGCTGCGCACGCCGAAGATCCTTTCCGAAGCCCAGGTGGATGCACTGCTGGGTGCTCCGCGCGTGGAAACCGAATTGGGGCTGCGCGACAAAGCCATGCTGGAAACGCTGTATGCCACTGGGCTGCGGGTGTCGGAATTGGTCGGGCTGCTGGCGCTGGACGTGAATCTGAACGAAGGCGTTGTCCGGGTGGTCGGCGGCAAGGGCGGCAAGGATCGCCTGGTGCCTCTGGGCGCGGAAGCGGCGCACTGGGTGGACCGCTACGTAAAGCATGCGCGGCCGTTGCTGCTCGCGGGACGCCTGAGCGACGCGCTGTTCGTGACCGTGCGCGGCGATGCCATGCATCGCCAGACCTTCTGGCTGATGGTGGGCCGCTATGCGCGCGAGGCCGAGATCCACGCGCCGATTTCCCCTCACGTGCTGCGGCACGCCTTTGCCACGCATCTGGTCAACCACGGCGCCGACCTGCGCGTGGTGCAGATGCTGCTCGGCCACGCGGACATTTCCACCACGCAAATCTACACGCACGTGGCACGTGAACGCCTGAAGACGCTGCATGCGCAGCACCATCCGCGCGGCTGACGTTTGCCGCGCGCTCCATGCCATGGTCAGCGCGTCTTGCGGAAAGTCAGGTTGACGCGGCTGGCGCCGGTGGCCGGATGCACGCCTTCGGCCAACGGCGCGATGCCGTGGAAGGCCAGACGCGATGGGCCGCCCCAGACGGCCACGTCGCCATGCATCAGCGGAAAGCGGCGCGGACGCTCGGTGCGTTCCAGGCCGCCGAACAGAAAGACGGCCGGCAATCCCAGCGATATGGACACGATGGGCGCGCTCAGGTCCAGTTCGTCGCGATCCTGGTGCAGCGTCAGCCGCGCGCCCGGGCGGTACAGGTTGATCAGGCAGGCCTCGGGCGCGAAATCCGCATAGCCCGCGCGCGCGGCGGCCTCGCGCGCCAGGCCCGCCAGGATATCGGGCATGGCTGGCCATGGCTGGCCGCTGAGAGGATCCTGCGGACCATAGCGGTAGCCGCGCCGGTCGGATATCCAGCCCTGCGCGCCGCAGTTGGTCATCGCCACCGACATCCGCTGGCCGCCCGGCGTGATCAGGTGACGGAAGGGTGCCGAAGCGGCGATCGTCTTGACCGCCGCCAGCACGTCGGACGCCCGCGTGCAAGCGTAGCGGCGCAGCAGCACCGCACCCGGGGCGATGGGTTCGTCCCAGGGAGTTTCTTCATCCGGACTGCCGAACAGGTCGCCCGAGGACGGCGGCGGGGAAATGGACGCAGGCATGCGTGCATTGTAGGTCTGCCGGAAATGGCGCGCCGCGGCGCTAGAATAGGCTTCGATTTTCTTGCAGGCGGATCACCATGCACGACACTTTCGATTTTCCCGAGCGGCTTGCCAGCGGCTATCAGGATTTCCTTTCGGGGCGCTTCCCCGCCGAACGCAACCGGTTCCGCAAGCTCGCGGAAGGGCAAAATCCGGAGATCATGGTCATAGGCTGTTGCGACTCGCGCGTGGCGCCCGAGCTGATTTTCGATGCCGGTCCCGGCGAAATGTTCGTGCTGCGCAACGTCGCGAATCTGGTGCCGCCTTACGAGCCCGATTCGCACTACCACGGCACCAGCTCGGCCATCGAGTTCGCGGTCAATGGGCTGAACGTGAAGCACATCGTCGTCATGGGCCATGCGTCCTGCGGCGGCATCCGTTCGTATTACGATGACGCCGAACCCCTGGCCAAGGGCGATTTCATCGGCAAGTGGATGTCTCAGATCGAGGAAACCGCCCGCAAGATCGATCTGTCGGGCGAACGGCAGGCCGACCTGCGCCGCCTGGAGCTCTGGGTCGTCGAGCACAGCCTGAAGAACCTGATGACCTTTCCGTACATCCGCCAGCGCGTCCAGCGGGGCGAGCTGCAATTGCATGGCGCCTATTTCGGCGTGGCGACCGGCCTGCTCTTCATTCGCGATCCGCGATCGGGCGAATTCGTGCCGGTCGGCGAAGGGCCTGGCGACGACGCCGCGGCCTAAGGCCTGTCGATCCTGGAAGGAATCTGGATGCCTGATTCATCCCGCCTGCCGCGCAGGCGTGTGCTGCGCGCCCTGGGCTGCGCGGGGGCCGGCCTGGCGGCAGCGCCCATCGCAAGGGTGCTGGCCCAGCCGGCGCCGCTGCGTATCGGTGTGATCGCCAGCGTTGCCAACGAAGCCACGGAAATCGCCATCGCGCAGGCACGTGACGAAGGCGTCAATGCCAGGCTGGTTGAATTCGCCGATTGGGTCATGCCCAACGTGGCGGTCGCGGACGGCTCCATCGATGCCAATTTCTTCCAGCACGAACCCTTCATGGATCTTTTCAATCGCAGCCGGGGCGCCAATCTGCAGGCCATCGCCTACGGTTATTCGACCACGATGGGCTTGTTTTCCAAGAAGGTAAAGCGCGGCGAACCGCTGCCGCAGGGTGCGTCGATCGGCGTTCCGGCCGATCCCGTCAACACCGGGCGCGCATTGCTGCTGCTGCAATCCATGGGGCTGATCAGGTTGAAGGCCGGCGCCACCGAGCGCGCCACGCTGCTGGATGTGGAAAGCAATCCGCTGGACCTGAAGTTCGTGGCGATAGAAGGGGCGCAGGCGGCGCGTGCCTTCGACGACGTAACGGCGTCGGCAACCTACACCACGTTCGCCAAGCATGGCGGGCTGGACGAAAAGGACGGCCTGGCCTTCGACAACAACGATCCGGACAACGTGCGGCGCTATGCCATCCGCTGGGTCGCACTGCCGGAACGCGCGCAGGATCCGCGGCTGTTGAAGTTCATCGCGGTGTACCAGCGCTCGCCGGAGGTCAAGGCCACGCTGCGGCGCCTGTATGGCGACCTGATCGATTTTCCCTGGTAGCAAGGATCATCGGGGCGGATGGCCGGCCGCGGCCTTATTCTTCCGCCGGGGCTTCGCCCTCCAGGGTGAACAGGTCCCACACCGCCGTGAAAAGCGCGGCGATCAGTGGGCCGATCACAAAACCGTTCAGGCCGAACAGCGCCATGCCGCCCAGCGTGGAAATCAGGATGACGTAGTCAGGCAGCTTCGTATCCTTGCCGACCAGGATGGGGCGCATGATGTTGTCGACCGTGCCGATCACCACCACGCAGAACGCGATCAGCCCTATCCCTTGCCAGAGGGCGCCCGTAACCAGGAAATACACCGCCACCGGTGCCCAGATCAGCGCCGCTCCCACCGCCGGCAGCAGCGACAGGAAAGCCATCAGCACGCCCCACAGCAAGGACCCCTGGATGCCCAGCACCCAGAACGCCAGGCCGCCCAGCAGGCCCTGGGTGGCGGCAACCGCCACGTTGCCCTTGATCGTGGCGCGGATCACCGTGGTGAATTTGCGCGTCAGGTGCTGCTTGTAGGCCTCGCTGAGCGGGATCGCGCGGCTGATGCTGCGCGACAGCCCGGCGCCGTCGCGCAACAGGAAAAACAGCAGGTACAGCATGATGCCGAAGCTGATGACGAACTGGAAAGTATCCTGGCCGATGCTGAAAGCCTGCGTCGCCAGGAATTGGCTGGCCTGGACGGCGCCGGCGCTGAGCTTTTGCTGCAGGCTGCGTATGTCGGCCAGATCGAAGCGGTCCAGCATGGAATGCACGGACGGCGGCAGGGCGTTGATCACGCGTTCGAAGTACACGCCGAAGTTCAGGTCGCCGGATTTGATCTGCTGGTACATCGCCGTGCCTTCCTGGACGAGCGAGCCGGTAATCAGGATCATGGGCAGAATCGCGATCAGCACGCACAGCAGCAGGGTGATCAGCGCCGCCAGGTTGCGGCGCCGGCCCATGCGCGCCAGCAGGCGCCGGTGCAGGGGTGAAAATATGATCGCCAGGATGGTGCCCCAGAACACGGCGCCGTAGAATGGCCACAGGATCCAGCCGAAGGCGATCGACACCATGATCAGCAGGAACAGGAAGGTCCGGTAGTGCAGATTCGAGTTGCTCATTTATTGGGGATTCCCGCGATAGCGCGCCCGGCCCGGCCGGTCGGACGCCATGCGCATGATGCCATTGTCGCTGGGCTGTGTGCGCCATTCATTGCAGGTGGAGGTAACTCATGACGGATTCGGTCGATCTTAAGGGTATCGGGCTCAAAGTCACATTTCCGCGCCTGAAAATACTGGATTTGTTTCGCAACAGCGAACAACGCCACCTGAGCGCGGAGGACGTTTATCGCCATTTGATGAACGAAAGCGTGGAAATGGGCCTGGCTACCGTCTATCGCGTCCTGACCCAGTTCGAGCAGGCCGGCTTGCTGAAACGCAGCCAACTCGGCGGCAACAAGGCGGTCTTCGAGTTGAACGACGGCGATCGGCATCATGGCCACCTGGTCAGCACGCCGACCGGTCACGTAGAGGAATTCGTCGACCCGGAAATCGAGCGGCGGCTGCGCCAGATCGCCGACGATATGGGCTACAGCCTGACCGAATTCACGATCACGATATTCGCGACGCCGAAATAACGGTTCAACGGCTGGCCGCGGCCGTTTCGAAAAAGCGCGCGAGCAGCGGCGCATCGTTATCGTTACGCTGCGCCAGCAGGATCTGGCTGCTGGCGTCAGGCGTGTCCAATGGCCGGTATACGACGCCCGGAATACCGGTTTTGGCATAGGTTTCCGGCAGGATGGAAATACCCATGCCGGCCGCCACCAGCCCCACGATGGTGGCGCCTTCACGGGCTTCCTGTCCAATCTGAAGGGCGAAACCGGCACGGCTGGCCAGCACGTTTACATGCTCGAACAGCCCGCAGCCCAGGCCGCGCGGAAACAGGATAAAGGATTCGCCGGACAGCTCCGACACCGAAAGCGGCGTGTCCTTTTGCGCCAGCCGGTGCCCGGCGGGCAGGGCGGCCATCAGGCGGTCGCTCCACAACGTCAGCACGCGGATATTCGGTGGCGGGCAGAACAGGATGGAAGGACGCAGAAAGCCGACGTCGATGCTGCGGTCGGCAAGGGCCTGCAATTGCTGGCCGGTGGACATGTGCAGCAGGTCGGCCTTGGCGGATGAATGCCGGCTGCGAAAGGTCTGCACGATGCGTGGGAAGGCTTCGAACATCGGCACGGACGCCGTAAAGGCGATGCGGATTTCACCCGCTTCGCCCTGCAGGGCCTGCCGCACGACATCGCCGGCGCGTTCCAGGTGCTGCAAGGCACGCCGGGCCTGGTCCAGGAACAGCTTGCCCGCCTCGGTCAATTCCACATGCCGCTTGGTGCGGTGGAGCAGGGTGGCGCCCAGTTCGTGTTCCAGGGATTTCACCTGCATGCTCAAGGGAGGTTGGCTGACATGCAGCCGCCGGGCGGCGGCGCTGAAACTCAGTTCCTCGGCAACCGCCACGAAGTAGCGGAGTTGGCGGAAATCCATGGTTATTTGAAAAACATATGAATACGCGTGGGAAAAAGTATTGGACGTTAAAACTAAGGGTAAACCATTATACTGTTTGCAACAGATAGCATTTTTTTGAAATTCTCAGGAGACCCCTAATGCGAGCCCATCGCGTGCTTACCAAATTTTTCCAAGGCCTGGGCCTGGCGACCGCGCTGGCGGCCGTGGCTGCGCCTGGAATCAGCCATGCGGCTGACTTTCCGTCCAAGCCCATCAAGATCATCGTGCCGTACGCGCCCGGCGGCGCGGTGGACATCGTGACCCGCCTGATTGCCCAGAAGATGGGCGAAACGCTCAAGCAGAGCATTATTATCGACAACCGCCCCGGCGGCGCGACGAATATCGGCATGGATATCGTGGCGCGGGCGCAGGGCGACGGCTATACGCTGCTGACCGCTTCGAACTCCCTGGCCAGCAACGCCGCGCTGTTCGCGAAGCTGAATTTCGATCCCGCCCAGGATCTGATCCCGGTCGGCGCGATCGGTTATGCGCCGCTGGTCGTCGTCGTGCCCTCGTCGTCGGAATTCAAGACGCTGCAGGACATGATCGCCTACGGCAAGGCGAATCCGGACAAGCTGACCTACGCATCCGCCGGCAACGGCAGCTCGGGTCACCTGGCCAGCGAACTGCTCAAGGACGAAGGCAAGTTCAATGCGCTGCACGTGCCCTACAAGGGCGGCGCACCGGCCATCACCGACATGCTGGGTGGACGCATCAGCTTCATGGCCATCAATCCGGTCGAAGCTATTCCGCACATCAAGGCAGGCAAGATGACCACCCTGGCCGTGCTGGACAGCAAGCCGTCCGCGCTGCTGCCGGGCGTTCCGACGATTTCCTCCCTGGGCCTGCCCAACGCGGCGGCGTCCGTGTGGTGGGGCTTCTGCGCGCCCAAGGGCACGCCGGCCGACGTGGTGGCCAAACTGAACGATGCGCTGAACAAGGCGCTGGCCGATGCGTCCGTGCAAACGCGCCTGTCCGAGCTGGGCGCCGTGACCACTCCCGGCAGCGCGGCGGACTTCGGCAAGTTCGTGCAGGAAGAAACCGTGAAGTGGTCGCGCGTGATCAAGGCCGGGAATATCAAGGCCGACTGATTCAAGGCCGACTGATACGCGGACGACTGCGCGGAGAGTCTTCATGAGATTCGCGGTTCGCAATATCCAACACGCCGATAGCTACGCCGATCTGCCCTGATCGCCGTCGGGATGGCGGGGAAAAGCCGGACCTTCGCCGATGCGAAGTCCGGCTTTTTATTTGCAAAGAAACGAGGCCGTACCGTTCGACTCTTATATAATATATAAGACACTCCCTTTCCCATGGACTTCCTCGCATGCAGCCCGCAACGAATCCTGCAGCGCACGCGATCGAGCAGCCACTTGCCGATCCGCCTACCGTCTGGCAGCTCTTCATAGGCTTCTTCTGGCTGGGCATGACCGCATTTGGCGGCGCATTGCCGTTGGCGCGTCGCATGACGGTGGAAAAAAACCGCTGGATTTCCAGCGAGGACTTCACCACTCTGCTTGGCCTGTGCCAGTTCCTGCCGGGCGGCAACATCATCAATCTGTCGGTGGCGCTGGGCATGCGCTTTCGCGGCGTGCCGGGTGCCGTTGGGGCGATGCTGGGTTTCGTCCTCATGCCCACGATCGTGGTCATGATGCTCAGCGTGGTCTATGAGCATTACGAGAACGATCCCCACGTGCGCCATCTGTTCGCCGGCCTGGCGGCCGCCGCGGCCGGGCTGCTGATTTCGTTGACCCTGAAGCTGGGCGCGCCCTTGTTGAAGAACCACGGGGGAATGCTGATTGCCATCCTGTGCTTTATCGCCATCGCCATCCTGCGCATTCCTTTGCTGCCGACCATGCTGGTGATCACGCCCATCAGCATCCTGGTCACCTGGAGGATGCGTCGATGATGCAAGTGCTGATCCAGCTTGCCGTGATGTTCACGCAGCTATCGCTGCTGGCGTTCGGCGGCGGCAACACCATCCTGCCTGAAATGCAGCGGCAGGTCGTCGATGTGCACCACTGGATGTCGGCGGAAAGCTTCACGGCGCTGTTCGCGCTGGCACAGGCCGCGCCGGGTCCTAACCTGATGATCGTGCCGATGGTGGGCTGGCACGTGGCGGGCCTGCAGGGCATGCTGGTCAGCAGCTTCGCCAAATTCGTGCCGTCTTCGCTGGTCGTCATCGTGGTGATGCGCCTGTGGGACCGCTTCAAGGACAAGCCCTGGCGCGCCGTGGCGCAGGCGGGCATTTTTCCGGTCACGGTGGGCTTGCTGGCGGCCAGCGCCGCCTTGATCACCGAAGCCTCGGTCGAAGGCTGGCTGCTGGGCGCCATCGCCGCCGTCGTGGCCGTGCTGGGGTGGCGCACGCGGCTGCATCCGCTGTGGTTGCTGTTGGGCGGCGCTCTGGTGGGTCTGGCCGGGCTGAGCATGCCGGGCATGTCGTAAAATTCCTCGCATGGCATGAACCCCGGGCGCATCGGTTTCTCGATGCGCCGGATTGCTTTTGGAAAATGCGATGTCTTCGCCGCTGACTACAGCCCAGCTTGAAACCCTGCGGGATCAGGGCTTTGTGGTCGCGCCCGCCTTCGTGCCCGCCGCCCAGCGTGATGCGTTGCGCGCGCTGGCCCAGGCGCAACTGGCGCAGGCGGTGGCACCGGTCGAATACGAAGCCGACCTGGCCTATCCCGGCGCGCCGGCGTCGCGCCAGGCCGAAGGCGGTGGCACTGTCAGGCGCCTGCTCGACGCCTATGCACGCGATCCTCTGTTCGCCGCGTGGGCGACCGCGCCGGCCGTGGCTGCATCCCTGGATCGCTATTTCGGGCAGGCCGGCGTGCTGTCCCGTGCCCATCACAATTGCGTGATGACCAAGCACCCCCGTTTCGGCAGCCTGACAGGTTGGCATCGGGACATCCGCTATTGGTCCTTCGACCGCGAAGACCTGGTGTCGACCTGGCTGGCCCTGGGGCCGGAGACCGCCCATAACGGCGGCCTGTGG
>DATJHN010000184.1:0-5512 GCA_035493915.1 Bordetella sp. | reverse complement strand
CACCGCGATCGCAACGCCGCCCAGTACCGAGAGCGCGAAACCCGCCAGCGTGGTCATCAGCGTGTAGGCGGCCTGGCCCGCGTACCAGCCTGCGTCATTGGCCAGTTCCAGGCCGATTTTGGACGGCAACGGCAGCATGATAGGCTTGATGTGCAGCACCCGGACCAGTACTTCCCAAAGTGCCAGGAACAGCACGACAGAACCGGCGCCGACCGCGCCATGCACCAACGAAGAAACCCGGATGGGGGCCGCCCGGCGCCGCTTGGGAGACAACTCGCTCATGCGTGGCTCCCTTCATTGATGAGGCCCATATCCTGGAACAGGTCACGGATGCGCCGCACGTAGCCGCCAAATTCCGCGGACTCGCGCACCGCAAGCGGCCGAGGCCGGGGCAGGTCGATCTCCAGCGTCTCCACGATGCGTCCCGGACGCGGAGAGAACACGATGACCGTGTCGCTCAGGAAAACGGCTTCGGCGATGCCATGGGTGACGAACAGTACCGTGTTGCGGATTTCCATCCATATACGCTGCAGCTCGACATTCATCTGGTCGCGGGTCAGAGCGTCCAGAGCGCCGAAGGGCTCGTCCATGAGCAGCAGACGGGGATCGTCGATTAACGCGCGGCAGATGGCCGCGCGTTGCCGCATCCCGCCGGACAGCTCATTGGGATAGCTGTCGGCGAAGTCCTGCAGCCCGGTAAGGGCCAACAGATCGCGTGCTTTCGCTGCATAGCCGTCGACGCGCTTGCGCGCGAATTCGATGGGCAGCAGCACATTGCGGCGTATGCTGCGCCAGTCAAGCAGGGCATCGCGCTGGAACACCATACCGATGCCGTCTGGCGGCCCCTTGACAGGCCATCCTTCCACGCGAAGCTCGCCCGAGCTGATGGTTTCCAGGCCGGCAACGCAGCGCAGAAACGTGCTCTTGCCGCAACCGCTGGGCCCCAGGACGCTGACGAAACGGCCCGCGGGCAGATCGATCGATACCGAATCGAGCGCGCGGACACCGCGCTCGCCCGGATATTGTTTGCTGACATCGCGCGCCGAAACAGCCCAGTTGTTCATCGTCCCACCATGGCATCGTAGCGTTCGGGATGAACCATGTCCGGAGCATAGAAACCCGCTGGATCGTCCTCAGCGCCGATCAGTCCCACGGAAGACAGTGTCTTCACCGCCTGCACCCAATCGCCCGGCACGGGCGCACCCACGCGGCCGCCCGTGGGCGGTGTGCCGAAATACGGCTTCAGCGCGTCGATCTGTCCGCGCAGCACCTTGCGATCCAGCCGCGCCTGCGGCCGCTGCGCCAGGATGGCGGAGACCGCTTCGTCCTCATGTCCCGCATAGATGTATTCCCAGGCGCGCGCCGTCACGCTGGCGAAGCTCGCGATGGCCTCGCCGCGCGTCTTCAGCTTTTCCTCGCTGGCGAACAGGCCGAAGCTGGGCATGTTCAGGCCGAAGTCGGCAAAGCGCACGGCGGTCGACGGCCGGGTCTGCGACACCACGGGCAGAAAGAAGGGAATCGTGGAGAACGCGGCGTCGGCGCGTCCGACGGCATAGGTAGATGCCTTACTGGCCGCGTCGACATTGATCAGGTCGACATCGCCACGCTTGAGTTTGCCCGCCGCGAGAAAGGCATCGATGAAGGGTGCCTCCAGCGAACCGGCGGTATAGGCCACCTTGCGGCCCTTCAGCGCCGCGGGATCCTTGATGCCCGAGTCCGCAGGCACCAGCAGGCCGATGTCGCTTTGGCGCGCGAATACCGCCACCGCCTTGACCGGCAGGCCTTTGTCGCGCGCGATCATCATGGAGGCGAGCGCCGCGTGTCCCACGTCGAAGGCGTCGCTCGACCCCACGATCTGGACCGTGGTAACCGATCCGTTGCCGTCTTCCAGCGTCACATCCAGGCCGGCCTGCTTGTACCAGCCCTTCTGCTGAGCCAGATGGAAAGGCGCCTGCACGCCCCACGGCGTCCAGTCCAGGCGCACCTTCAGCGGTGTCGGCTGCTGGGCCGTGGCAACCGCCGCGGCGGCACACATGGCCAGCCCAACCGCGCCGGCCAGGAACCGGCTCCATGCTTGTGCCTTGCTTGTCCGCATAGGATTCCCCTTGGAGGATGTGTTCTGTCCGATGTCCGTGCGAAGTGGTCGGGATGGCCGGTCCGCGAGCGTGTCGGGCAGCGTCAGCTGCCGCGCTTGAACCAGCGCTGGATGCTGGCCCGCAGCACCCGGAAAAGCATGCCGAATGCATTGAACGAGGCCGGCAACGGTTGCGTGTGCGCGGTTCCTGCCAGGCGCGCCGCGACGTTCGCGCCAAAGTCAGCGATCATCCGCCGCACGAAATCCTGCACCAGCCCGGAACGCGAGAATTGGGCCAGCGGCCCCTGCAGCGAATAGGCCAACTTCACGCGCGCGAGCGCGTGGCCGTTGCCGGCGTCTTCCACCTGGTAAATGATGTCGCCGGTGGCGCGTGAACGGCTGAACGTGTCCTGCCCCGCCCCGCGGAAAACCGCGCGCATCGCGGCATCATCGCGGTCCAGCCGAGCCGCGCCGTTGAAGGCCGCGCGCATGGGCCCGAACTTGATCGAGACGGTACCCTTGACCCGGTCCCCCTGCTGTTCCTCTATGGCGGCGCCGGGCAGGCATGCCGCCACCGCGGGCAGATCGGCCATGAACGCCCAGAGGCGCTCCGCGGGGAAAGGTACTTCGAACATGCCGTCGATCTGATTGGTCTTGCCGGCACTGGACGTGGCCTGGGCGCCCGCCATCGGAGCCCCGCCGGCCGCCGGCGCCACGGCCTTGGCGGTGAACGCCTCGAAGGCCTCGAACGCCACCGGAGGCGCCGGGATTGCCGGCACGCCTCCATCGCCGTGCGCCAAGGCCGAACGAAGCGTGTCCACTTCGGCATCGGGCGACTCGCGCAGCTGGCCCAGCACCGACATCACCGCGGCCACGATGCCCATATATCCGGTACAGCGGCACAGATTTCCCGCAAGTTCCGTGCGGATCCGGGCTTCGTCGGCGCCTGGCAAGCGCAAAACGATATCGCGCGCGGTCGTCAGCATGCCCGGTGTGCAGTACCCGCATTGCAACGCGTGATGGCGGGTGAAGGCTTCGCGCAGCCGGCGCATGACGGGGTCGCCGTCGTAGCCTTCTATTGTCGTCACCCGGCGGCCCTCACAGGCCACCGCGTACGAAATGCAGGATCGTACCGGAGCGCCATCCAGCAGCACGGTGCAGGCGCCGCAGACGCCATGCTCGCAGCCCAGGTGGGTACCGGTCAACCGCAGGCGGTCGCGCAAGAAATCGCCCAGGTGCATGCGCGCCGGCGCTTCTTCCGCCACGCGGCGGCCGTTTACTTCCATCGTTACTTGCGTCATGGTTTCATCCTTTGCCCGTCGCCTGGCGCAGGCAGCGTTCGACCACGGCGGCGTGCAGGTGGCGCTGGGATTTGTCCTTGTCCGGCATGGCTAGCCCCACCTCGCGCGCGATTGCCGTCGGGTCCAGCGCCGCGGCGCCGTCTTCGGCGACGTCTCTCGCCAAGCCCGATAGCAGGCGCGGCGGCCCATCCAGGGCGCCCAGCGCCACCCGCGCCTGGCCGCTGGCCGGATCGAACCACGCGGCACAACTGGCCTCGGCGAATTCACCCGTCTTGCGGCAGAACTTGTAGTACCCCCAGCGTGCGCGGGCGCCGGCCACCGGCACGCGTACCGCCTGGATCATTTCGTTTTCGCCGATCGCCGTTGTGTACGCACCCTGCATCAGCGCGTCCGCACCGACCTGCCGTACGCCATCCGGACCCACGAGCTCGATGCCGGCGCCCAACGCCGCCATCACTACCACCCAGTCGGCCGCGGGATCCGCATGCGCCAGGCTGCCGCCGAGCGTGCCACGGTTGCGTACCGCACGATATGCGATACCGCCGGCCACCTGTCGCATCGGCGAGTCGCGTAATGCCGGATGCACTCCGTCCTCGATTTCGGCGTGGGTGACCGCCGCGCCAACGCGTACCGTGTCGCCGTCGCGCGTCACGCCGCGCAAAGCTTCCAGGCCGGAGATATCGATCACTACCGCCGGCCTGGCCAGGCGCAGGTTCAGCATGGGACCGAGCGACTGGCCGCCCGCCATCAGCTTGGCCTGCCCCGCATGATCACGCAGCGCCTCCAGCGCCTGCTTCACCGACGCGGGCCGGATGTAGTCGAATTTCGCCGCTTTCATGGTTTCCTCAAGCCGCCTTGACGTGATCGCCGCTATCCTGCCGCCGCCCTTGCGCGATGGCCTGCAGCACGCGATGCGGCGTGAGCGGCGTATGCGCCAGTTCCGCCGCGCCCATCGCCCGCAATGCGTCGTTCACAGCATTGAACAGCACAGCCGGCGGTGCGATTGCCCCGCCCTCGCCCATACCTTTTGCGCCAAACTCCGTATGCGGTGATGGCGTCTCGAAATGATGCATGCGCAGGTGCGGAACCTCCGTCGCGCCGGGCAGCATGTAATCGGCCAGCGTCGAGGCAAGCGGCTGCCCGTTGGCGTCGTAGGGCGTTTCTTCGTAGAAAGCCGTGCCGATCCCTTGCGCGATACCACCCATCGTCTGCCCTTCCACTACCATGGGATTGATCATCGTGCCGCAGTCCTCGACCACCACGTAATCGAGGATCTCGACGCCGCCCGTTACCGGGTCCACTGCCACCGTAGCGGCTTGGCTGGCATAGGTGAAGCAGCCCGTGTCCACCTTGGGCTTGTAGCCCACCGTGACCTCCAGGCCGAGCGGATCGACGTCCGGCGGTAACCGATGCGGTTTCAGGTACCAGGCGTCGGCGACGTCACTCATGGAGACCGACGGCCCGGCCGCGCCGCCCGCCACCACGAAGCGGCCATCGGCCACGGATAGCTGTTCGGCCGGCGTCTGCAGCAGATGCGCGGCGATATGCAGCACTCGCGGCAGCAGTCGCTTGCAGGCCTGCGAGACCGCGCCGCCGGACATCACGAGCGAGCGCGACGCATAAGTGCCGGTTGAATACGGCGTCTGGCCCGTATCGCCGTGCAGGACCTTGATGCGCGCCACCGGGATGCCGAGTATCTCGTTGGCAATCTGCGCGAAGGTGGTCTCCATGCCCTGCCCGTGCGAATGCACGCCGACGCGAACTTCGAGGCCGCCGTCCGGCGTTATACGGGCAGTGGCCTGGTCGAAACCGGGAATCACCGGCGTGCCCCAGGTCGCGAAGACCGAGGTGCCGTGCGCGGCCTGTTCGGTATAGGTGGCCACGCCCAGGCCGATCAGCCGGCCGTCGGATTCTCCGCACGCCTGGCGCACCCGCACGCCGGGAGCGTCGATCATCTCCAGCGCCTTGCGCAGGCTGGCCGGATAGTCGCCGCTGTCCAGATGCTTGTTGGTCACGTTCACATAAGGCATCTGCTCCGGCTGGACCAGGTTGTCCAGGCGCACCTCCCAGGGTTCGCGACCGACTTCGCGGGCTATCGCATCCATCATGAGTTCGATCGCGAAACACACGCCGGTGC
>DATJHN010000183.1:0-6712 GCA_035493915.1 Bordetella sp. | reverse complement strand
CGATTGCCCGCCACGCCGATCGATGCGATGTCGCCCGCCGTGAAGCCATGCTGTTTACGCAGGTTCAGCATGGCCTCCACCGGCGTGTGCGCCGTGATGTGGCAGGCATAGCGCTTGATCATCAGGTTCATGGTTTCGTAGGTCGTACCGAGCCCGCGTGTCAGCTGCGATAGATCGAACTCGGGGCAGAACGCGCGCAGGAAACCGCCTTCGCCTTCCAGCACATTGGTGGGACCGGTAAAGCCCTGCACGGCCAGGTCGGCCGCGACCACGCCGCCTTCGGCGCCGCGGCCGACGTTCAGCCGCTTGACCATCGCGCCGTTGCCCGCATGGGCGAACGCCAGCAGGCCGCCCGCGCAGGAACCCGCGATGCCCAGCGCATTGACCATATGTACGTTGTCGAACCCCATCAGATGGCCGGCCGTAACGGCGGAGCCGAAGGGGCCTGTCGTACCGGGCGCATGAAAACCGCGCTCTTCGTTGGTGTGCTTGGTCGCATAGCCAACGCGCAGCATCACTTCCGCGCCGGCGACGAAGGCCGCGAGCAGATCATGCCCACCCAGGCCGCGATCCTGTGCCACCGCGAGCCCCGACGAAAACAGCGCCGCGCCAGGATGCGCGCCGCTGTCGGGCTTGGTCAGGTTGTCGAGTTCGAACGCATGCGCCATCGCACCTTGCGCCAGCGCGGCCATGGGCGGATGCACGGGATGGGTGCCGCTTCCCAGGATCTGGCTCTTGCCGCCCGAGCCGTTCTGCCGGGCATAGGCGATGATCATCTTGCTCCACGGCAATTGAGCACCATAAATGATGGTGGCGACCGCATCGGTCATGCCATCCTTGGCGCGCTGGAGGACTTCCGGGGGCACGTCCTGGTAGCGCAAGGCCGCCGCGTAGTTGGCCAGGGTGACGGTCTGGCCGCCCTTGGTATCGGCCTGCGCATCCTTGGCATCCGCGTGCCCGGTCTTGGCATCCGCGGGTGCGGGCGCAGCCTGCTTCGCCGCGCCGGCGGCATCGTCGGCACGCGCCGTGGCAGCCACCAGTACCGCCGGCGCTGCACCAGCCAGCACCCCAGCACGAATAAAACCGCGGCGGGTCAGGGTATTGGGGGTATCAGCCATGCATGTCTCCGCTGTCGTTGATATGGCGGACCGCACGGCTATCGCCGCAACCGAAAATGGAATCGCCGGCCCGAAGCCGGCGATGTTCACCTACCCGTGCTTGCGACCAGCTGAATGCTTCAGCCTTCCAGCAGCGACATCTTCAACTGCACGCGCCGCTGCAGCCACAGGCTGGGGCGGTAGCGCGGGTCGCCGGTGACGCGTTCCATATTCCGCAGGATTTCCAGCAGGCGCGCGGCGCCCAGGATATCCCCCATGGCGAGCGGCCCCAAGGGATAGCCGAGGCCCAAGGTGACGGCCTTGTCGATGTCCTCCGCGGTGGCGATGCGCTGCTGCGCGATGTCGCAGGCGATGTTGACGATGGTGGCGACCATGCGTTGCGCCACGAAGCCGGGCGAATCCTCGATGACGCTGACGGGCGCGCCATCCGCCGCCAACAGCGCGTGCGCCGCATTGCGCCACCGCGGCAGCGTGGCGGGAGACGCCATGACAGTGCGCCGGCGCTTGGCATCGAAACCATGCAGTGCATCCACGCCCACGGTGCGGGCAGGATCCAGATCCTGCGTGAAGACCGCGGTGGAGACATCTTCGCCATATGGCGTGACGATGATCAGCGCGTCGTCCGGCGCGCGGCTACCCGATGCGCGTTGCACACCCAGTTGATCCAGCAGCGCGGATACGGCGACATGGCCCTGGGGGTGGATACCGCTGACCCATACCTTCAGGTCCGGCACCGCCAGCGGCGTGGGCGGCTCCGGGGGCACCTGTTTCTGCCCATCCACATAGCGGTAGAAACCTTCGCCCGCCTTGCGCCCGACCAGGCCGCCAGCCAGCCGGACGGTGGTGATAGGCGACGGCCGGAAGCGCGGCTCGTCGAAGAACTGGCGATAGATCGATTCCATCACGGGATGCGAGACATCCAGGGCGGTCAGATCCATCAGCTCGAACGGTCCCATGCGAAAGCCGGCCTGCTCACGCATGATGGCGTCGACCTGCGCGAACGTGGCCACCGATTCCTGCGCCACGCGCAGCCCTTCGGTATTCATGCCGCGGCCCGCATGGTTGACGATAAAGCCGGGCATGTCGCGCGCGCGCACCGGGGTATGGCCCATGCGACGCGCGAGTTCGGTCAAGGCGTCGCAGGCGGCCGGATCGCTGCGCAGGCCATCGATCACCTCCACGACCTTCATCAGCGGCACGGGATTGAAGAAGTGATATCCCACCACGCGCGCCGGCAGGCGGCAGGCGGCGGCGATCGCCGTGATCGACAGCGAGGACGTATTGGATGCCAGGATGCAATCGTCGGCGACCACGTCTTCCAGCTGCTTGAAAACTTCTCGCTTGATGTCCAGGCGCTCGACGATGGCTTCGACGACCAGCTGGCAGTCCGCGAGATCGGCCAGCACCGCGCAGGGGACGATGCGCGCCAGTGCCTGCTGCGCGGCATCCGCCGTCAGCTTGCCTTTTTCGGCCAGCTTGCCCCAGGTCTGTTCGAGGTTGCCACGCGCCGCCGCCACCGCGTCCGCGCTGGTGTCGTACAGGCGGACGGTCAGGCCCGCCTGTGCCGCGATCTGGGCGATGCCGCGCCCCATGGCGCCGGCACCCACGATGCCGACGGTATTGATGATGCCCGTCATAGTTATAGTCTCCTGCTTACGATCCAATAGGGCGCGCGCACCGCGCTACCGCGCGCCGGACGCCAAATCCTGAATGTCGCTGTCTGATAGTCCCAGCCGCTCGCGCAACACCTGTTCCGTGTGCTCGCCCAGCATGGGCGGCGCATGGCGGTATTCCACCGGGCTGCCGGAGAACCGCAACGGGCTGGCTCCGATAGGCACGGTGCCGGCGACCGGATGCGGCAGCTCGCGGCGCATCTGGCGGAATCGCACTTGCGGGTCTTCATAAACCTGATCCAGCGTATTGATCGGCCCGGCCGGCACACCAACGCGCTCGAGTTCGGCCAGCCAATGATCGCGCTCCCCCTGCGCCATGCGTTCCACCAGCATCGGAACCAGCAGCTCGCGGTTCACGACCCGTTTGGGGTTGGTGGCGAAGCGCGGATCGTCGGCCAGTTCCGGCAGGCCGATCACGCCGCAGTACGCGCGAAACTGGCTGTCGTTGCCCACCGCGACGATCATGTGGCCATCGCTGACGGCGAACACCTGATAGGGCACCAGGTTCTGGTGCGCATTGCCGGCGCGGCGGGGTGCCGTGCCCGACGTCATATAGTTCAGATTCTGATTGGCCATCATGGCAACCTGGCAATCCAGCAGCGCCATGTCCAGGTGCTGCCCCAGGCCGCTGCGTTCGCGTTCGAACAGCGCGGCCAGAACGCCCGTGGTGGAATACATGCCGGTCATCAGGTCCGCCACCGCCACGCCGGCCTTCTGCGGACCGCCCCCCGGCATGTCGTCGCGTTCGCCGGTAATACTCATCAGGCCGCCCATGCCCTGGATCATGAAATCGTAGCCGGGCCGGCTGGCATAAGGCCCCGTCTGCCCGAAACCCGTGATCGAGCAATAGATCAGGCGGGGATTGGCCTTGCTGAGACTGTCGTAATCCAGTCCGTATTTGCGCAGGCCGCCCACCTTGAAATTTTCGACCAGGATGTCGCTCTGCATGGCGAGTTCGCGCACCAGTTCCGCGCCGCGCGGCGTGGCGATATCCAGAGCCACGGACAGCTTATTGCGGTTGGCCGACAGGTAATAAGCCGCCTCGGTGGTGTCGTTGCCTTCGGCATCCTTCAGATAGGGCGGGCCCCAGCCACGGGTATCGTCGCCGTTACCCGGCCGTTCGATTTTGACGACTTCGGCGCCCAGATCGGCGAGGTTCTGGGTGCACCAGGGGCCGGCAAGCACGCGGGTCAGATCGAGAACGCGAATACCGGTAAGGGGAGCAGGACGAGTGGACATGGACGCCGGAAGCTAGAAGGTTGGCCAGGGGCGGAAAAGCGAATTGAGTATTGTGCCCTACATGCGACCCGCGTCGGCCCCAGGCAGTACGCGCGCGCTTCGGGCGGCCGTGCGGGCGCGCTCATGCGCTATGGGCCTTCATAGTTTCGCGGGCGATGACAAGCTGCTGGATCTGCGAGGTGCCTTCGTAGATGCGGAACAGGCGCACGTCGCGGTAGAAACGTTCGACGGCATATTCGGAGATGTAGCCGGCGCCGCCGTGGATCTGCACCGCGCGATCGGCAACCCGCCCGACCATTTCGGATGCGAAGAGTTTGCAGCAGGCAGCTTCCATAGTGGTGTTTTCGCCGCGGTCGCGCTTGCGCGCGGCATCCATGATCATGCACCGCGCGGCGTAGATTTCTGTCTGGCTGTCCGCGATCATGGCCTGGATCAGCTGGAATTCCGCGATAGGCTTGCCGAACTGCTTGCGGTCGGAGGCGTAGCGGACGGCATCGGCCAACAGGCGTTCGGCGATGCCCACGCACAGGGCGGAGATGTGCAGGCGACCCTTGTCGAGCACGCGCATCGCGGTACGAAAGCCGATGCCCTCCTGCCCGCCCAGCAGAGCGTCGGCCGGCACACGGCAGTTGTCGAAGACGACGTCGCAGGTCAGGGAGCCGGCCTGGCCCATTTTCTTGTCCGGCTTGCCCAGGACCAGGCCGGGAACGCCAGCCTCTACCAGGAAGCAGGAAATCGCGTCCGCCTTGTGGCCGTCACCGGTGCGCGCCATGACCGTGAACAGCCCGGCGACCGGCGCGTTGGTGATGAAGCGCTTGGTGCCGTTCAGGACATAGTGGTCGCCTTCCCGGCGCGCGGACGTGCGCAGCGACATCGCGTCCGAGCCTGCCTCCGGCTCGGTCAAGGCGAAGGAACCGATCAGTTCGCCGGTCGCCAGGCGCGGCAGATATTTCTCGCGCTGCGCATCCGTGCCGGCCAGCACGATAGCCTGCGAACCGATGCCGATATTGGTGCCCGCCAGCGAGCGGAAAGCCGGCGACGTGTGCCCCAGGGCCATGGCCACCTGCACTTCTTCTTCCATATTGAGGCCCAGCCCGCCATGATCCGGGTCGATGGACAGGCCGAACAGGCCCAATTCGCGCATGCCCTGGACGATCGTATCGGGTATGGATCCGCTTTCGGCCAGCGCCTGTTCGGCGGGAACAAGCTGTTCGGCGACGAAACGGCGAACGGCCTCCAGCAGCAGGGACAGGGTTTCCGCATCAAGCGCCATGGTGGCCTCCGGTGGGATGGGCGGCCATGCCGCCCAATAAAAGATCGAAATAGCCGGCTGCCACGGATTCGGCATCCTGGCCCTGGCCGGGCTTGTACCAGCGCGCCATCCAATTCAGCATCGACAGGATCGCCCGCCCCGTGGCGGCAGGATCGATATCCCGGAAAGCGCCTTGCGAAATGCCGTCGGCGATGAGCTCGCGCAGGCGGTGCTCATATTGGTCGCGCAGCCTGGCGGCATCGTCGCGATAAGTGGGGCTCATGCCCGAGTAGCCGATGAGCATGGTTACGAAGCTGGCGTGCCGGACCTCGAAGTAGCGGGCATGCGCCAGCATGAAACGCCGCAGGCGCCGCGCCGGCGCCGACTCGCGCGCGACCTCGGCGGCGACCGTCGCCATCAGGCCGCTCAGCACGTCGATGATGATCGCGTCGTAGATGTCCTGTTTGGTCGGAAAGTAGTGATAGATCGCCGCTTTGGATACACCCAGGCTGGCCGCCACGTCGGCCACGGCGCTGTTCTCGTAGCCGCTGCGCGCGAATAGCTGCGCGGCTTCCGTCAGGATGCGGTCACGCGCATCCGGAAAACTGGGCGGGCGCCCGGCCCTGGGACGGGGCGATGAGTTGTGCGGCTGGTCCATGGCGTTGGGATCCAGGAATGTCGGCGGCTGATTATATTACTTACCGTCTGGACGGTAAATAAATCATATCGCTTCTGCAGGCTGGTGTCCGGATACCAGTGGCGTTGTGGAGTGCAACGATCCGGACGCCTAGGACCCTTGCCGTCGCCGCGGAGCGCCAAGCTGCCTGGAAGCGGTTTCTGCAGGCCCCTCGCGTCATTGCTGCTGACGTCGAGCCTGGCGGACGGGCCCGCGCAGCAGCAACGCAACAGTGCGATAACTCCTCCAAGCCTTTGATTTACCAGGAATTTATCCCTTCGGGGGCAATTGTGTCGTGTCTTATTACAACTCCCCTAGGGTTTACCCTAAATTTTTGTTGCGCCGCACTAGGGGTTTTCCCTATAATGGTTTTCATCAGGTAAGCAGTACCCCAAACACGCAGGGAGACCGACATGACCAACATCGCTTTGAACTCGAATCTTCGTCTTACCGACGCCCTTGAACGCGACATTCTGGAGAACACCTTGAACACTCAACCCGCCGCCCACCCGATTAACGCCGTCAAGCGCGCTGCCCGCGCCGTTGCCCATGGTGTTGGCGCTTTCTTCAACTTCATCGAAGAAGTGCAAGACACGATGAGCCGCGCCCAAGCGCAATCCAGCCGCTACAGCGGTTCGCAGTGGTAAGCAGCCGTTCCCGGTAAGGCCGCCCCGACAGGCTGGCTGAGCAATCGTTGTCCTTGCTCGCCGCTCGTCGCTGGCAGTACGTCAGGCCGCTGGAAACGCCCAAGTCC
>DATJHN010000182.1:0-8607 GCA_035493915.1 Bordetella sp. | reverse complement strand
CATGACCTACGATAACAATGCATTCAACGATCGAGCCGCGCATGTGATCTGGTTCGAGACCTCGGCGGGCGCGCGCAAGATCAAGGCGGGGGTTTCCTGGGAAGTGCTCAGGGCGCGCTTCGGCGCCGGCACGGAAGAAGAGGACCTGCTTATCGCTTATCGCGGCAACAGCCGCATGCTGCACGCCCTGGCGCAGCGCAAATTTTTGGAAAGTCACCCACTGCCGGTCATGCTGGGGCAGGGCGACTTTCCCGGCTTCGTCTAGGGCTTGTCAGTACTTCCGATGTTGACTGACCCTAATGCTTGCCCCCAACGATGCGCCCCAACGCCCGTACCGCGGCTTGCACGTCCGTGTTTATTGGAAGCGCGCAACTGATACGCAGGAAGTGTTCGTAGCGGTCCGAATTGGAAAACATACGGCCCGGCGCGACGCGTATGCCGTCTTGCAACGCCAGTTCGAATACTTCTTTTGAAGAACGTGCATCGGGCATTTCCACCCATAGCAGCATGCCGCCTCTGGGTACGCTCAGGCGCGTGCCACGCGGAAAGTGTTCGGCGATGGCGCGCGCCATGCCTTCGCGCTGGCTTTTCAGACGCCGGCGCAGCCGCATCAAATGGCGGTCGTACCCCTTTGACTGCATTACTTCGGCGACGGCGATCTGCAGCATTGCGCCGTTTGGCCGGCTTTGCACGAATTTCAGCATGGCGAGCCGCGCTTTCCAGCGGCCGCCTATCATCCAGCCCAGGCGCGATCCGGGCGCCAAGGTTTTTTGCATCGACGCGCAGTAAATAACGTTGCCATCGCGGTCCCAGGCCTTGGCCGCACGCAATGGTTCGTCGCCATCGGCCAGCGCGCCGTAGGTGTCGTCCTCGATCAGCGGGATCGCTTGCCGTTCGCAGAGCGCTACCAGGCGGGCTTTGTCTTCGTCGGGCATGATGCTGCCCAGCGGGTTGTGCAGATTCGGCACGACCACGACCGCCTTGATATCCGCATGGGTCTGAAACGCCAGGTCCAGCGCTTCGATGGATAAGCCGCGCTGGGGACTGGTGGGAATTTCGAGCGCGCGCATGCCCAGGCTTCCTATGACCTGCAGCAAGCCGAAATAGGCTGGCGATTCGACCGCGATGGTGTCGCCCGGCCCGGCGACAGCACGCAACGCGATATTCAGTGCCTCGATGCAGCCATGGGTAATGATGATGTCGTCCGGGCTGGCTCTGATTCCCGCGTCCAGCGCGCGGCGGGCCAGGATGGCGCGTAAATGGGGGTGCCCCTGGTGCGGTGCCGGGCGTGTCAGGGTTTCCGGATAGCGCCGCACCGCGCGCAGCGTCGCCTGCTTCAGCGCATCGATGGGATAGGCATCCGCGGGTGCGACCGAATTGGCCAGGTCGATGCGTGGGGGATGCATCGCGCTTTTGGCGATGAAGTCGGACACACGGTCATGGATGCCGACATACGAAGCGGCGTCCAGCACCTGCCGCGTGTCGGGTTCTCCCACGGGTAGCAGCCTGCTACGTTGGGTTTTGAGAACGAAATAGCCTGATCGAGGGCGCGCCTCGATCAGGCCATCGTCTTCCAGGCTGCGGCAGGCCTGGAGCGCCGTACTGATGCTGACTTGATGGAGACGAACCAGCGTACGCACGGACGGCATGCGCGTTGAGGGTGCGAGAACTCCAGAATAAATTGCTTGCCGGTAATGTTCGGCCAAACGCTGATACAGAGGCTGTTCCATTTTGCAATCATTGCGTATGCCAGCCGGGACGGAATAGGCACAGATGGGGTGGAATCTGATGGTTACAGACATGCTTGGTGTCAACTGGTCCCATGCACAAACCCTTTTGCTGTACCTGGGGCGACAGATGAGGCACGCCTATGCTGCACAACGTTCCACAGTAAACGTTGGAGGTAAATCGTGAAATTAGACCGGTCAGCCTTGAATATCTCGCTTTCACGCGGTGAAACACGCGTGGTTTATATGCCACCGCGGGCGCTGATCCTGGGAGTCAAAGGCCATGTCACCATCGTCGAACGGGTTGGAGGTCTTGGCGATGCCAGCTTCAGCCTGTGCATTCCAGTGCGCTGCGGCGAGACGCATGTGCTTGCGTATGGTGGCCAGGTGCTCGTGCGCGCCACTCAAAGTTCGAGCCTGCGAGTGATGTCGCCGCAACCCTATTTTGAGTTGTGGCGCGCCCGTTGCGGACGCATGGCAAAGACCTTGCTGCATGCGGTTGCTGCCTTGAACCGTCGCTTGCACGGGGTATAGTTTCCCGCATCGCCAGCTTTGCGGCGGCAATCTGGGGCCGCCGTCCTGTTTTCCTACGCGGCCTGCGCGCCATGCCGCTGGACGATATCCCGGGCAACGGCTTCGGCGATCTCGATCCCGTCGATGGCAGCGGAAAAGATGCCTCCGGCATAGCCAGCGCCTTCGCCCGCCGGATAAAGCCCGACTGTGTTGATGCTTTGATAGTCGTCGTCCTTGCGCTTGATGCGCAGCGGCGAGGACGTACGTGTTTCGACGCCGGTAAGCAGAGCGTCGCCCATCGCGTAGCCCTTGAGCTTGCGGTCGAAGGCGGGCAGGGCTTCGCGGATCGCTTCTATCGCATAGTCGGGCAGCGCGGTCGACAGATCGGTGGGCGTGACGCCGGGCGTGTAGGACGGCTGCACTTTGCCCAGCGCGGTGGATGGACGCCGCGCCAGGAAGTCTTCCACCCTCTGGGCGGGCGCCAGGTAGCCGCCGCCGCCCAATTCAAAGGCGCGTGACTCCCAATGCCTTTGGAAGTCGATGCCGGCTAGCGGCCCCCCCGGGTAGTCCGCCGGCGTGATGCCGACGACGATGCCTGCATTGGCGTTGCGTTCAGCCCGCGAATACTGGCTCATGCCGTTGGTTACGACGCGGTTGGGTTCGGATGTGGCGGCCACCACGGTTCCGCCCGGGCACATGCAGAAGCTGTATACCGCGCGGCCGTTGGCGCAGTGATGCACGAGTTTGTAGTCGGCCGCCCCCAATACCGGATGGCGTACGTGCTTGCCGAAACGGCCGCGGTCGATCAGGCTTTGCGGATGCTCGATGCGGAATCCGATCGAAAAGGGTTTGGCTTCCAGGTAAATGCCGCGGTCATGCAGCATCTGGAACGTGTCCCGCGCGCTGTGCCCCACGGCCAGCACGAGATGCGTACAGGAGAGATATTCGCCGTTGGCCAATTTCAGGCCGCGCACGCGTCCCTGGTCCAGGTCCAGGTCTTCGACCCGGCTCTGGAAACGGATCTCGCCGCCCAGCGCTTCGATGGACGCGCGCATTTTTTCCACCATGCTGACCAGGCGGAAGGTACCGATGTGCGGTTTGCTGACGTAGAGGATTTCTTCCGGAGCGCCGGCCAGCACGAATTCCTGCAGCACTTTGCGGCCCAGATAGCGCGGATCCTTGATCTGGCTATAGAGCTTGCCGTCGGAAAATGTGCCAGCGCCGCCTTCTCCGAACTGCACGTTGGATTCCGGATTGAGCACCTGTTTGCGCCACAGGCCGAAGGTGTCCTTGGTTCTTTCGCGCACCGCCTTGCCGCGCTCCAGGATGATGGGGCGGAATCCCATCTGCGCCAGGATCAGGCCGGCGAACAGGCCGCATGGCCCCATGCCGACCACGACCGGCCGCGCGGCTCCCGGCGCCATGCCCGCATTGGCGACGAATCTGTACTCCATATCAGGCGTTGGGGCGATGTGTGCATCGCCTTCGAGCCGCGCCCGCACGGCCGCCTCGTCACGCAGCTGTGCGTCGATCGTGTACACCAGCTGGATCAGGTCGCGCTTGCGCGCATCGTAGCCCCTGCGGTAGACCTGGAAGGAAAGCAGATCGGAAGGAGGAACCGCAAGGCGCGCCGCAATGGCTTGGGGAAGGGCGGCTTCGGGATGGTCAAGCGGTAGCTTGACTTCGGAAATACGTAGCATGGCGGGAATCCGGCGCCGCTTATGGCGCATAGGCGGAGTGCCCGGCTGGGCACCACAGGCGGCAGTTTATCAAGCGGCCGCATTCCCGTCCGCCGGTCTATTCCCAGGCATCCATTCCCTTCGGAGACGGCGGTGAATCCGGCGGATCGCCTGGAGTGGGCGGATCGCCGGGCAGGGGTGGTTCTCCGGGGGCTGGTTCCCGGTGCGGTGCATCCTCTGCCTGCTCCATGAGTTCCTCGGCAATATTGGCCGAGTTGGGTGAACGGGGATTCAAGGTATTGGGCGCGATGGACATGGCGATCCCCCATTTGTGAAGGACTTGCCTATGTGCAAGCGCCATTCCTATACCGGGGCGTCGCTGTTAGCCGTAACAGGCTGGGCACGCGGCTTGCGCTGTTATGCGCGTCCGTATGGGCGAAAAATCCGTGCATGGATCGGGAATTTTCTGATCATTTGACTCAAAAAAGGAAGACTGATGAAGAACAAAGTCATTCTCGCCGTCCTTCTCGCCGTCGCGACCTTGTCGGCCGGCTGCAATACCGTTTCCGGCGCAGGCAAGGATATCCAGCAGGGCGGTGAAAAGATCCAGGGCGCCGCCGACAGGCACAACAACTGATGACGGCCGTGCCGGCCGCGCCTGTTTCGGGCGCGAGCCGCCGGCGCGCTTGCCGTTTTGATGGATGGCTGACTGGAGGCGATAACAATGTTCAGAGCCACGCCCTCGCTCACACCGGATCAATTCCGCTGGTTGAAAGAATTGCGTTCGCGCGCGTCGCTGGTGGGTTTCGAGATTCCCGAACCTGTGCGGGGGCAGCTCGAAGCGCTTAATTACATCGAGGATCGCGACGGCAAGTCGACGGTTACGCGTCCCGGTGCGGCGGCGCTTGGATCGCATCGGGAACCGCTGCGATCGTAAGGGCAAGCCGGGCTGATGCATAATTCCGGGGTTGAGCTTATGACCTGGAGTAGTCGATGCCCGGATGCCGTCCGTTGATGCTTGCCGCGCTGTTGATCCTTGGCGGATGCGCCTCGGGTATCGAGTCTGGCGGAAATTTCCCCAGCGAAACTTTTGATGTCAACACGACATACGACGCGGCTTACCGCCGCGCGGCGGAATTCGTGCGTGTCTGCCATACGGCGCCTGTATATCGCTACGGCGTCGAGTACAGCGATAGCCATAATCTGGACGAACAATTCGCCGTTGGCCGGATCGCGGTTTTCGAGGTGTCTGAACCCACCATCCATCTTGAAGAGATCGAGACCAAACCCAAGGGCAAAACGGATTCCACCGTTACCGTCACGGTGTTGGGCAAGGGAATGTGGGACGTCCGCGAACTTGCTGCCGTCAAACAGTCCATCCAGAGCGCCACGCCCGCTTGCCGCGACGCCAAGGGCTGACCTGGCGGTCCGCCCACGATCGATTGCTCCAATTCAGGGCCAGGAGGCTGCGCGCCGGGTCGGCGCGTCGCGCTGGCCGTGGCCGACAGATCCGGCTGAACGACGCGCATCAGCGCGGGGTTTCCTTCGGGCGTTTTTCAGACAGATCGGCCGGATCGTTCGCGTAGACGTCATCCTCCGGCCGCGGAATACCTGGATCCCCGGGATCGGACAGCGCGCGCCCGGCGCGTGGCATGCCCGCGACGGTGGGTGATTTGTCGGGCACCGGCAGGATTCGGGTTCCCAGGCGCTCGTCGTGATCGACGTCGCGGGCGACGGATCTGGAATCTGGTCCGGGTTGGCGGGTGTTCTCGGGCATATAAAACTCCTGCATGGGCTGGCTGGTGATGCAAACTTTGCTTGCCAGCCCGGCAAAATTTGCATGGGACGCTTTAGAAAATGTTTGAATCGCGCACTCTTTTTTTATAGGGCGCGGGCTGGGTGTTGTCCGCCCAGCCTGATCCTGTTCCGGTGTCTTCGGCCGGCTGGCTGGCATTGCGGGCTTCGTCCGGGGTACCGGCCTTGGGCGGAGGGGGCAGATTGGGAACATCGACCGGCGAGTCCGGCGGGAATACCTTTCCGTGTGCGCCGGCTAGCGCGCGCCGCGAAGTGCCGCCGTCCGCCCCGCCGCGTGGAGATGGCTTATTCATGTTGCGCTCCTGATCGTGCTCCGCTGTTGGGCGCAAGACTCGTTCCCGTCGCGCGTAATCCCCGCTATGCTTGCGTCTGCCGTCGTTTATCCCATGGAACCATGGATCACACAGATCACCCCCGCTCTTCCAATGCCTATCAGGCACTGACCTCCCATGTCCTGTCGGGCTTTCGCTTCCTGGGGTGGATCAATGGCGTAGCCGCGCTCATGCTGCTGGCCTTTTCGCTGGGAATCGTGGGAGGCGACGTGGATCCGCCGGACCTGCGACAGCCGATCGCGGCCTTCGCGCTGGGTCTGGCGGCCTGCTCCGTCGGTATCCTGTTTTCCTATCTGGCGCATTTTTGCGTGTTCCGCCAGATTGCCGCCGGACGGGTGGGGAAGAGCCATTGGCTGCCCATGATTTTGGCCGCTCTGGCCCATTTCGCCAGCGTCGCGGCCTTTGTGGTCGGATGCTGGGGGGCTGCCACGGCCGCCGCCGATGCACCGCAGAACGACGTGTCTTATCACGCCGATGCGACGTTCACTCCGCGTGCGCTATCGCTGCGCGTGTTGCCTCATTCCGGCAGATAGGCGGCTATCAGTTTTTCGGCCGCGTCGGCTACGCTGCCGGCGGGGCCGTCGCCGTCCCGCGCAAAAATTTGCGCCGACACGAAACAGCCTTCCAGAAGCAGCATTAGCGCATCGCCCAGCGTATCGGCGTCGGTTGCGCCGGTCGCCGCGGCCAATCCACGCAGGCGCGCGCGCAGCATGCGCTTGTTGTTTTCCGCGACGATCCGGCCGGGATGGACGTTTTCGTCGCCGGGATATTCCACCACCGCGTTGGTCAGCGCGCATCCCCGATAGCCCGGGGAGTCGACCCGCTGCGCGATATGGCGGAAATACGCCAGCAACTGCGCGCGTGCATCGCCGGCATAGGGGCGGATCGTTTCATCGAAGCGATGGAAAAACTGGGCGTCGTAATCCTTCAGGTAGGACGCGGCCAGCTCGTCCTTGGATCCGAAGCTGCGGTACAGCGTGGGCTTGGTCGCGCCCGCGCGCGTGACGATTTCATCGACGCCTACTGCACGTATGCCATCGCGATAGAACAGTTCCTGCGCGGTGCGCCGGATGCGTTCCGCCGCGCGCGGTTGTTTGCCGCCGACGGCATCTTCGGAAGATGGGGGAAAAGGGGTGAAGCGGCTCATCGGAAATCTGCTTGACAGTGTTACCGGGCGGTACGTAAGATTCCGTGCTTAGAAACGTACCGGTAAGTAACATGACTATAGCCCGTTCCCGGCCATTTGGACAGAAGTACGCCTTCGTCGTCGTGGCCATGGCATTTATCGCCTTGCTGGTGGGTGCCGGCCAGCGGGCCGCGCCCGGAGTGCTGATCGTGCCGTTGGAGCAGGCATTCGGCTGGGGGCGGGATGTTACCTCGTTGTCCGCCGCCATCGGCATTTTCCTTTATGGGCTGGTCGGACCATTCGCCGCGGCGCTGATGCAGAGCTTTGGCGTGCGGCGGACCCTGATCTGTGCCCTGGTGCTGATGTCCGTGGCCAGCGGGGCCAGCGTCTGGATGAACCAGCCCTGGCATCTGATCCTGTCCTGGGGCGTGATGTCGGGCCTTGCCACCGGATGCGTGGCGGTGGTGTTTGGCGCCACCGTTATCAATCGCTGGTTCGTCAAGCATCGTGGCTTGATGATGGGCATCCTTACCGCCAGCACCGCGACGGGCACCCTGATTTTCCTGCCTGGCATGGCGGCGCTGGCCGAGGCGGGCGGCTGGCGTCCCGTGGTCATCGTTATCTCGGCGGTTTGCCTGGCGCTTGTGCCGCTGGCGTGGTGGCTGATGCCGGAGCGCCCATCGGACATCGGGCTGGTTCCCTATGGGGCTGATCCGGACCATGTTCCGCCCGCTCCCGTGAATGCGAATCCGCTGAAGGCTGCTTTCGGCGCCTTGAGCCGCGCGGTCGGCACACCCAATTTCTGGTTTCTGTTCGCCACGTTTTTCATTTGCGGCTTTACCACCAACGGACTGATCGGGACCCACTTCATCGCGCTGTGCAGCGATCAGGGCATCGCCGAAGTGCGCGCCGCCGGTTTGCTGGCGATGATGGGACTGTTCGATCTGGTGGGCACGACGGCGTCGGGCTGGCTGACGGATCGCTACGACCCGCGCAAGCTGTTGTTCATGTACTACGGCTTGCGCGGTGCATCGCTGATGTTTTTGCCGTTTTCCGATTTCTCGTTTTACAGCCTGGGCATCTTCGCTGTCTTTTATGGACTGGATTGGATTGCCACCGTGCCGCCCACGCTGAAGCTGGCCGTGGAAAGCTTCGGTGAGCGGGACGCACCCATCGTCTTCGGCTGGATCGTCGCCGGGCACCAATTGGGCGCCGCCAGCGCGGCTTTTATGGCGGGCGCGCTGCGCCAGGCGCAAGGCAGTTACTTTCTGGCCTTTATCATTTCCGGGGCGACCGGCATTATCGCGGCAGTGATCGCGCTGCAGGTGCGCAAGGGCAAGGTACAGCCGGTTCCGGTGGCAGCCTGACCCATAAAATCAATTGGACTTGATGTGGCGGCCTAAGTAATATACGCA
>DATJHN010000181.1:0-2624 GCA_035493915.1 Bordetella sp. | reverse complement strand
TGTTCGAGATCGACCGCGCGCGCTTCCAGCTGGCCTACCAGCAGGCCAAGGCCGCTGTCGCCGCGCAAACCGTGGCGTTGACGCAGGCCACGCGGGATGCGCACCGCAATCGCGAATTGGGCCAATTGGTGGCCGCCGAACTGCGCGAGCAAAGCCAGACACGCGTCGAGCAGGCCGAGGCCCAGTTGGCCGAAGCCAAGGTAGCGCTGGACGTGGCCAGCCTGAACCTGGAGCGCAGCCGCGTGGTTGCGGCCACCGACGGTCGCGTCACCAACCTGGATCTGCGCGTGGGCGCCTATGCCTCGGCGGGCCGCCCCGTGATGGCGGTGGTCGACGCCGGCAGCTTCTATGTGGAAGGCTATTTCGAGGAAACCAAGCTGCCTCTCATCCAAGAAGGCGATGCGGTGACGGTGGCGCTGATGGGTGACCCGCGCACCCTGCATGGCCACGTGGAAAGCATCGCGCTGGGCATTGCCGATCGCGACCGCAGCGCCGCGGCGAACATGCTGCCCAATGTGAATCCGAATTTCAACTGGGTCCGGCTGGCGCAGCGCATTCCCGTGCGCGTACATATCGACAAGGTGCCGGACGGTGTGCGGCTGGTGGCGGGACAGACGGCCACGGTGTCGCTGGATAGCGGGGGCAGGAAGGCATCGCCGGGGCAGACGCGCGACACGCCAGCGTCCATCGGGCAAATACCTGCCGGGCAGGCATCGGGCAAGCAGCCATCCTGAGGAGCCGCATCATGATCAGGATACGCTTCGCTCTTGCCCTGGCCGCCGCGGCCGCGGCGGCCACGCTGGCCGCATGCACCACCGTAGGCCCCGATTATCACGTGCCCGAAAAAGCGGTGGTCAATCGCCCGGACGCCTCCGCCCCCTTTGCCGGCGCGCAAAATAGCGCCGTGTTCCTGGCCCAGGCCGTGCCCGGCGACTGGTGGCAACTGTATGACGACCCCGCGCTGAACGCGCAGGTCGCCAAGGCACTGGCAGCCAACACGGATCTGCGCGTCGCGTCCGCCAACCTGGAACACGCGGACGCCATCCTGCGCGAAGCGCAGGCGCAGACCCGCCCCACCGCCACTTTGAATGCGTCGCCCACCTACGGGCATATTTCCGGCATCCAGGAACTGGCGCCGAATTACCGTCCGCCCAATTCGTGGTCGTACAGCGGCAGCGCCGGCATTTCCTATCAGGTGGATCTGGTGGGCCAGATACGCCGCGCGATCGAAGCCGCCGGCGCCGACCGCGACGCCGCGCAGGCGGCCTACGATGCCACCCGCGCCGCGGTCGCGGCGCAGACCACGCGCGCCTATACCACCGCTTGCTCGGCGGGGATGGAGTTGGCCTCGGCCCAGCATTCCGTCGATGTGCAGAACCAATCGCTGCAAGCCACCGAACGCCTGCAACGCCTGGGCCGCGGCACAACGCTGGATGTAACGCGCTCGCGCAGCCAGCTGGAGCAACTGCGCGCCAATCTGCCGCCCTTGCAGGCGCAGCGGCGCACTGCCCTGTTCCAGCTCGCCACGCTGACCGGCGATACGCCCTCGCAATTCCCGCCCGAACTGGCAAGCTGCTCCACGGTGCCGACACTGCGCCAGCCCATCCCCGTCGGCGACGGCGCGGCCCTGCTGCGCCGCCGCGCCGATATCCGTCAGGCGGAACGCAGCCTGGCCGCGGCCACTGCCCTCATCGGTGTGGCAACGGCCGATCTTTATCCCAAGATCACCTTGGGGATTTCGGGGGCTTCCGCCGGGCCGGCCAAGCTGTTCGGCGATGCCAGCACCACCAGCTGGAGCGTGGGGCCGCTGATCTCGTGGACCATACCGAACACGGGCGCGGTGCAGGCGCGCATCGCCGAAGCGGAAGCGAACACACGCGCGGCCTATGCGCATTTCGACGCCACCGTGCTGAACGCGTTGCGCGAAACCGAAAGCGCGCTCGAAAACTATGCACGCGAACTGGACCGCGATGCGTCGCTGCGCGCGGCACGCGATCAGAGCGCCGAAGCCGCCAGGCAGGCGAGTACGTTATATGGCTATGGCAAGACCGACTACCTGACGGTCCTGGATGCGGAACGCACGCTGGCCAGCAATGAAAGCTCGCTGGCGGCATCGCAGGCCCAATTGGCCAGCGACCAGATCACGCTGTTCCTGGCGCTGGGTGGCGGCTGGCAGTCCGCGCATTGATATGTTGTCAGTGCAGCACAGTGCCGGGAGGCGGCGCCTGGTTCAGTCCCAGCGCGGCTTCCCAGCTGCGCAGCGGCACGCAGGTCTGCAAGCGGACCACGGCCCGTTCTATCAGCGCGGGATGCAATTCGTGCCCGACCCGCGTGGCGATATCGATGGTGGAATCGCCATGCAGCGCGTCCAGCCGGGCCTGGGCCTGGCGCGCATGGTCCACCGGCATGACGCTGTCATCGGCGCCATGCAGCAGATGAATGGTGGTGTATTGCGGCGGACTGTGCGGCATGGACGCATAGCGTCCTGAAAAGGCCAGCACGCGCCCCGCCAATCCGTCATGCGCGGCGACAGCTTCCAGCGCCATGATGGCGCCCTGTGAAAATCCCGCCAGCGCGGTATCGCTTTGCAGCAGATGAAAGCGCATCTGCGCGGCGCGGATGTA
>DATJHN010000180.1:0-6966 GCA_035493915.1 Bordetella sp. | reverse complement strand
CTGGACAGCCTGTTGCGCCCCTTGGTTGCCTGCGAGCGAGGCGAAGACGGCGGGCGCCTGTTCGTGCGCATGGAACATCACCTGCGCGCGGTCCCCGACAGCGATTACACGCTGTTCGTCGCGCGGCATCTGGATGGCTATGCGCAGATCTTCATCGATGCGCTGGCGCAAACGCTGCCGCGCTACAAGCGTTCGGAAATCATCTGGCGCTACGAATTCGTGCGCGGTTCGGCCATGCATCTGCTGGCCAATTGCGATCCGCTTTCGCGCAAATTCCAGGTGCTGGCCGGCACGGGCGGCATGATAGACCTGAACGACAACGAGCTGATATTGCGCGAGCTGCTTGGCATCGCCGTGCTGGGTATCGGCGCGCCCGCGGTGTGGACCGCGGAATGAGCGCGCCTTGATGCAGACGTGCGGCGAGCCGCGCTTGCCGCCGCACGCAAGGACTGCTTAGACCGGGAAAGGATTGCGTTCGGAAAAACCGACTTGGTGCCAGTACGGATAGGCACGGTCGACGGCACTGGCTTTGTCCAGCTTGGCGACCTGCTCGGCGGTCAGGTTCCAGCCCACCGCGCCCAGGTTCTGGCGCAACTGGGTTTCATCGCGAGCGCCGATCAGCACGGTGCTGACGGTGGGCCGCTGCAGCAGCCAGTTCAGCGCGATTTGCGGGATAGTCTTGCCGGTTTCGGCCGCGACTTCGTCCAGCGCATCGACAACGCGGTACAGATATTCATCCGGCACCGGCGGGCCGTAGTCCGCGGTCTTGTGCAGCCGGCTGTTGGCCGGCAACGGCTGGCCGCGGCGGATCTTGCCGGTCAGGCGCCCCCATCCCAATGGGCTCCATACCACCGCGCCTACGCCTTGATCCACGCCCAGCGGCATCAGCTCCCATTCGTAGTCGCGGCCGATCAGCGAGTAGTAGGTCTGGTTGGCCACGTAGCGCGGGTAGCCGTAGCGATCGGCGGCCGCCTGGGATTTCATCAAGTGCCAGCCGGAAAAGTTGGATACGCCCGTGTAGCGGATCTTGCCCGCGCGCACCAGGGTATCCAGTGTGGACAGGACTTCTTCGACCGGCGTGCGGGCATCGAAGGCGTGCAGCTGGAACAGATCGATGTAGTCGGTCCCCAGGCGCTTGAGTGCGTCTTCGACGGCGCGGATCAGGTGAAAGCGCGACGATCCGACATTGTTCGGTTCATCGTCGAAGCGGAAGGTGGCCTTGGTGGACAAGATGACCTGGTCGCGCCGGCCCTTGATGGCTTCGCCCAGAATCGATTCGGAAGCGCCGCGCGAATAGATGTCCGCCGTGTCGAACATCGTCACGCCTTCGTCCAGGCAGATGTCGATCAGCCGCCGGGCTTCGGCAACATCGGTTTTGCCCCAGGCCTCGAACAATTCGCCCTTGCCGCCGAACGTGCCGGTGCCGAAACTCAGTACGGGGACCTTGAATCCGGATGCACCCAAATGTCGATATTCCATGTATGGCCTCTGTGGAAAAGTCCAGGAGAAACGCACGTCCGGACATGAGCCGGCTGCGTGAATAAAACATTGATTCTGGGCCAATTCCCCAGGGGGAAAAACCATGCCGATCCGGAAACACTTGTTCTCCCGGGTAAAGAATCGGCGCGCCGGCGGCGAACGCGTTTCCGCCATTCCGGCCCCGTATAATGCCAAGCCGCGTGGCCGGCAGCGATCCTTCCGTAGCCGCGCTTCATCCGCCGCCAACCGTGGCACTGACATCGTCGCGCACCCTTGACCGAACCGATCGAAAACCGCGTTTCCGCAGAGCTCGTTGCCGTCCTTGTCGCCGTGACCGATGGTCATCCGCGTGTGCTGACGACGGAAGACGCGCGCGCGTTGCCCGCGGGGCCGTTCCAATCCGCGCACCGGTCCCTGCAGGCAGGCCTGCGCGCGTGGGTGGAGACGCAGACGCACCATCCGTTGGGTTATGTCGAGCAGCTGTACACCTTCGCGGACAGCGACCGCGCCGAGCAGGCCGACACGCGCATCATCTCCGTCAGCTACCTTGGCCTGGCGCGCGAGCGGGCGCACACCGAAGTGGCCAGCGTGGGGTGGCAAAGCTGGTACCGCTATTTCCCCTGGGAAGACCGGCGCGACGGCGCGCCCGCCTTCGTCGCCTCGGTGATCGAGCCGCGGTTGCGGACCTGGGCGGCCGGCGGGCCGGCGGCGCAGCGCGGCCGCCGTTATGATCGGGCGGCGATAACCTTCGGGCTGGACGGTGCCGCCTGGAACGAGGACATGGTGCTGCAGCGCTACGAGCTGCTATACGAGGCGGGCATGGTGCCGGAAGCTGGCCGGCGCCCGAGCAAGCCGGCCTTGCCCGGCACGCCCATGACGCACGATCACCGGCGCATTCTCGCCACGGGTATCGCGCGCCTGCGCGCCAAGATCAAGTACCGTCCCGTGGTATTCGAATTGATGCCGGAGGAATTCACGCTGCTGCAATTGCAGCAAACCGTCGAAGCACTGGCCGGCCGCGGCCTGCACAAGCAGAACTTCCGCCGCCTGATCGAGCAGCAGGAACTGGTCGAGGAAACCGGCGGTATGACCAGTGGCACGGCCGGCCGTCCCGCCAAGCTGTTCCGTTTCCGGCGCGACGTGATGCTGGAACGCGCCATCTCCGGCAGCAAGCTGCCGCTGGCCCGCGAACCGCACCTGGTCTAGCCTCATCCACCGTAATTTGCTGCGCCGCACCGTCGGCGAATCGCCTGCGTAGGGCGGATCGCGCGTCGCCATTTTTCCGCGGTGCGGTAACGCCGCGTACGGCAATCATCGGTGACTGTACGGTTGAGACACTCGCCCACGAGTCCGAAAAAAACCGTTGACAGTCGATTATGCTCAGAAATAGTATAAGTCCATCCCTCGACTCCGCTTAATTAATACTCAATATGAGCATAAGCATATTACCCAGCGCCGCGGCCGCGCATGAAGCCGAATCGGAACGCACAGCCGTCGCTGCGCACGAAACCGTGCGCGCGCCGTCGCCCTTGCCCGCCGTCATGCTGGAACCGGTGGTACGCGCCGCGCTGCTGGAGGACCTGGGCCGCGCGGGCGATATCACGACGGACGCGATCGTCGACCCGGACACCCAGTCCAGCCTGCGGCTGGTTGCGCGCAAGCCCGGCGTGCTGGCCGGACTGGACCTGGCACGCATGGCGTTCACGCTGATCGACCCGCGCATAGCACTGACTCCGCGCATGCGCGATGGTGCCCGTCTGCGTCCGGGCGACGAGATCGCCGCCGTGGCGGGCCCGGCGCGCGGCATTCTTACCGCTGAACGCACGGCATTGAACCTGCTATGCCATCTGAGCGGCGTGGCATCGGCGACGGCCACCATCGCCGATGCGATTCGCCCCTATGGAACGCGGGTTACGTGCACACGCAAGACGCTTCCCGGCATGCGCGCGCTGCAGAAGTACGCGGTGCGCGTCGGCGGCGGCAGCAATCACCGCTTCGGCCTGGACGACGCGATGCTGATCAAGGACAACCACGTGGCCCTGGCCGGCGGCGTACGGCCGGCCGTGGAGCGCGCGCGCGCCGCCGCCGGCCATCTGGTCAAGATCGAATTGGAAGTCGACACGCTGGCCCAACTGGAAGAAGCATTGAGCCTGAACGTGGACGTGGTGCTGCTGGACAACATGGAACTGGATGAATTGCGCCAGGCCGTGGCCATGGCCAAGGGCCGCGCCGTAACCGAGGCATCCGGCGGCGTGACGCCGCAGACGGCGCCCGCCATCGCGGCTACCGGCGTGGACCTGATCGCGATCGGCTGGATCACGCATAGCGTCCAGGTCCTGGACATCGGCCTGGATGCGTGACGGAGCGAATCATGAATACCTTGCAGCGGCGCCCGGGGCGCCGCATCATCGGCCGCCGCCTGCGCGGCGCGATGTTGACCGTTGTCACCTTGCTGGCGGCCGCGGGATGGATCCGCGCCGCCGGCGGCCAGGACGCTAAACAGCAGGCCGCGAGCGTCGCGGCGATAGCACCGGATGCGGCCGCGCGCGGATATCCTTCGCACCCCATCACCATCATCGTGACCTTCCCGCCTGGCGGCGGCACCGACCTGCTGGCGCGCCGCCTGGGCGCGGCCTTGCAACACGACCTGGGCCAGACCGTGGTGGTGGAAAACCGGCCGGGCGCCAGCGGCAATATCGGAGCACGCGAAGTCGCGCAGGCCGCGCCGGACGGCTACACAGTGTTGATGGTGAACAGTTCGTACGCCATCAATCCCGGCGTGTATCGCGACTTGCCGTTTTCGCCCAAGAACGATCTGAAGGGTGTGATCAACGTGGCTTTCGTGCCGTCGGTGCTCGCCGTGCCGGCGGCTTCGCCTTTCCATACCTTGAAAGACGCGCTGACGGCCGCGGGGCAGGGCGGCAAGGCGGTCAGCTTTGCATCCTGCGGCAATGGCACGCCACAACATCTCGCTGGCGAGATGCTGCGCATTCTCAGCGGCCGGCAGCTGCAGCATGTGCCCTATAAGGGTTGCGGGCCGGCGCTGACGGACATGCTGTCGGGCCAGGTCGGCATGGGCATCGTGACGGCTTCCAGCGCGATGCCTTTCCTGGCGTCCGGCAAGCTGCGCGCGTTGGCGGTGACATCACCACAGCGTTCCGACCTGATGCCTTCCGTACCCACGGTCGCGGAACAGGGTTTTGCCGGGTTTTCGCTGGACCAGTGGCACGGCCTGCTGGTGCCCGCGGCCACGCCGCCCGCGGTCATCGCGAAGTTGAACGCGGCAGTGGCCGCCATCATGAATCGCCCGGATACGCGCCAGGCGCTGCTGCAGCTGGGTTACAGCCCGACGGCAAGTACCCCGTCGGAGTTCCAGGCACTGATCGATACCGACATCGATCGCTTCAGCAAATTGACGGCCAGCATAGGCTTGCACGCCGACTGACCGCGCAGCGTTGTTCACGGCCCCGGGCAGGATCGACGCCGCGCTGGCCGCGCGGCCGTCGGCCCGGGCGATTTACTCCATGCCGGGAACAATGGTGGAAAAGCCCGCGTCCACGTGGGTGATTTCACCCGTCACGCCGTTGGCCAGGTCCGACAGCATGAACGCGGCCACGTTGCCGACATCATCGATGGACACATTGCGGCGCAGCGGCGCGTTGGCTTCGACGAACTTCAAGATCGACGAGAAGTCCTTGATGCCGCTGGCGGCCAGGGTTTTGATCGGTCCGGCCGAAATACCGTTGGCACGGATGCCCAGGGGGCCGAGCGCCGTCGCCAGGTAGCGCACGCTGGCTTCCAGGGATGCCTTGGCCAGGCCCATGGTGTTGTAGTTGGGAACCACGCGTTCGGCGCCCAGATAGGTCAACGTCAGAACGGAACCGTTGCGGCCCTTCATCAAGGGCAGGGCCGCCTTTGCCAGGGCCGGGAAGCTATAGGCCGACACGTCGTGCGCGATGCGGAATCCTTCGCGGGAGAGTCCTTCCAGGAAGTCGCCGGCGATGGCTTCACGCGGCGCGAAACCGATGGAATGCACCAGTCCGTCCAGGCCGTCCCAGCGCTGGGCCAATTGCTCGAACGTGGCATCGATCTGCGCGTCTTCGGCAACGTCGCAGGCCAGCACGATATCGCTGCCGAATTCGCCCGCGAATTCCGTAACACGGTCCTTGAAGCGGTCGCCGACGTAGGTAAAGGCCAGTTCCGCACCCTCGCGGTGGCAGGCCCGCGCGATGCCATAGGCGATGGAGCGGTTGGACAGCACGCCCGTGACCAGTATGCGTTTGCCGGCAAGAAAACCCATTTGTCGAATCCTCGAGACTGAAACCGCTATTTTAGGTGAACGCCGTGTGGGACGCGCTTAGGGGGCATTTTTTCGCCTTGGGGCGGCCCGGTGGCAAAAAAACCGGCGCACAAGCGCCGGCATTTTGATGCGGATCCGGCGCGGTGGGGCCGCGCGGCCGATGGTGCTCAACCGCGCACGTTGGTGCCCGGCACGCGCAGGGTGCTGCCGACTTTCAGCGCGTTGCCCTTCAGATTGTTCAGGGCCCGCAAGGCATCCACCGAGGTGCTGTACTGCCGCGCCAGGGAATACAGCGTATCGCCGACCTTGACCTTGTGCTGCCGCACATTGGGACGTGGCGCGGTCATCTTGGCTGAGGTGACGCGCGCCGTGGCGGAACGTACCGAGCCGCGCTCGGCGGGAGCGCTCCCGGGTGCGGGGCCGGCCGAATCCAGCGACGCGACCTGGACGCCGCCGCGCGACGGCACCAGCAGATGCTGCGCGCTGGCAATGCGCTTTTGCCGCGACGGAATATCGTTCAAACCCTTGAGCGCGGCTTCGGAGATGCCGAAGCGGCGCGCGATCGACGCGTAGGTATCGCCGTGCTGCGGCTGGTACACCTTCCAGCTGGACAACTCACCCTTGAAGTTGTCCATGTTCGCGTTGAAGATGTCCACGCGATCGGCGGGCAGGATCATGGACGCGTGCTCGCCGCGGATCACCGGCCGGTTGAATGAGGGATTCAACGCCTTGAATTCATCCACCGGCATTTCGGCCAGGCGCGCCGCGACTTCGATGTCGATGTCGCGGTTCTTCTGCACCGTGGCGAAATAAGGTGTATTGCTGACCGGCGGCAGCACGACCGCATACTTGGCCGGATTGGCGACGATATTCTTGATGGCCTGCAGCTTGGGCACGTAGTTGCGCGTTTCGTCCGGCAGCTGCAGCGAGAGATAGTCGGTGGGCTGGCCCGCGGCCTCGTTCTTGGCCATGGCGCGCTGAACGGCGCCTTCGCCCCAATTGTAGGAAGCCAGGGCCAGATACCAGTCGCCCTGCATTTCGAACAGGCTTTCCAGATAATCCAGCGCGGCATTGGTGGAAGCGATCGGATCGCGGCGCTCGTCGCGCCACCAGTCCTGCTTCAGATTGAAATGCTGCCCGGTCGCGGGCACGAACTGCCACAGGCCGGATGCCTGGGCGCGCGACAG
>DATJHN010000179.1:0-2375 GCA_035493915.1 Bordetella sp. | reverse complement strand
GCCCGAGCGCATCAGCACGCCCCAGCCGCCCGGACCGGGATTTCCCTTACAAGCACCGTCGGTCCAAAGCTCCACGACTTCCGGCTTTGCATCCGCGTCGGCCATACCACCTTCACTCATTTGCTGATTCCTGCAATTGTTCTGTTCGATCATCGTCGCCGATCGCTCGGGGCGGTGATGATATCCCCAGCGCGTTGTCGGCTTGTCTACACCGGCCCCGACCGATGGTTCGCCACCACCGAGGCCGCCGTCGCGGGCTTGCGCTTCTGTTTCCACGCCGGCCCGATCAGCCGCATGCCGGCCACGCGCTTGACGGCGGACACCATATACACGGCGCCACACACGGCCCACCAGCGATCGCCGGCCTTTTCCATGAAACGCCAACGCTGCAGCCAGACATCGGTCTGGCACGCTGGGGAATAGCAGCCGAAACGGCCGCGGTCGACCTCGAAGGACAGCAGCTTAAGCCAATCCTTGACCCGGGCCAGCGACACCTGCGCCGACGGCGCGTGCGGCAGCCAGGGCTCCATGCCCGGCATACGGTTGCGCGCACCCCAGAGACTCCATGGATTGAATCCCGAAATCACCACTCGCCCTTCCGGCATCAGCACCCGCTCCACCTCGCGCAGCACGTCGTGCGGTGCATCCGTGCATTCAAATGCGTGCGGCAGCACCAGCAGGTCCACGCTCTGCGACGCGAAAGGCAGCGCCTGCGGATCCGCCAGCGTGCAGGCCTGCCAGCGCGCGGCGGCCTCGGGTTCGGGCATTTCCGTGCCCACATAGGCCTTGAACGGCATGCGGTTGTTGCGCAGCAGGTCGAGCTCCGCCAAGCCCACCTGCAAGGCGTTATAGCCGAACACATCGGCCACCACCGCATCGAACTGGGCTTGCTCCCAACGCAGCACATACTGGCCAGGCGGCGTTTGAAACCACTCGGCCAGTTCTACAATCGGCGCATTCTCTTCTGCCACGCTATGGGTTTCCTTTGATGACGCAAGCCACCCCCGCCCCCGCCGACGTCGATGTGCCCGGACCTTCCTCGTTTCCTGCGCTGGTGCCCGTGCCGGCCTTTTCCGATAACTACATCTGGCTGGCGCGCCATCAGGGCCTGGCCGCCGTGGTCGATCCCGGCGAAGCCGAACCCGTACTGCGCGCGCTGCGCGAGCATGGCCTGCAATTGCGCGCCATTCTACTCACGCACCATCATCAGGACCATGTCGGTGGCGTGCTGGAATTGTCGCTCGCCACGGGGGCGGTCGTATATGGTCCGGCGAATGAGGCCTTGCCACGCCGCGACATCGCCCTGAAAGAAGGAGACCACGTCCGGATCGCCGAACTGGACCTGGCTATGGACGTCCTGGACGTGCCGGGCCATACCGCGGGCCATATTGCCTATTTCGGCCGTGTCGCGGGCGTTGAACCGGTGCTTTTCTGCGGGGATACCCTATTCGCCGGGGGCTGCGGACGGCTTTTCGAGGGCACACCCGCGCAAATGACGGATTCCCTGGGGAAATTCGTAACATTACCGGCTGAAACACAAGTTTGCTGCGCGCACGAGTACACTCTTGCCAACTTGCGCTGGGCACTGGCCGTCGATCCGGCCAACCGCACCCTGCAACAGTGGTACCAGCGGGCCCGGCAACTGCGCGAACAAGGCATTCCCACGCTCCCCTCGTCCATCGGGTTGGAGCGGGACACGAATCCGTTCCTGCGTACCCGGCAAGTTGAAATTACCAAGGCTGCCGCAGCACAGGCTGGGCGTTCGCTAAATTCGACCGTCGAAGTATTCGCCGTACTTCGCGAATGGAAAAACAACTTCAAGTGATCAATCGATGAAATTGTTCCGGCTTATCTTTCCCCTGCTCGTGGCCGTACTGGCCGGATGCGCGGGAACGACACACAACCAGACAGCAGAAAACACCGATCTCGACACTCAGCAACCCGGCTATCCGACCCGCTACGTCGCCACGGTCACGTCCCGCACCATCGACCTGACCCATCCCCCGCAAGACGTGTGGGACCGCATCCGCCGCGGCTTCGCGATTCCCAATCTGCACAATCCGCTGGTCGATCAATGGACCGACTACTACGCCTCGCATCCCGAGGCTGTCCAGCGCATGGCGGAACGTGCGGGCAAGTATCTGTACTTCATCACCGACGAAATAAATCAGCGCGGCATGCCCACCGAACTGGCCCTGCTGCCTTTCGTGGAAAGCGCCTATAACCCGACCGCGCTGTCGCGCGCCCAGGCATCCGGCCTGTGGCAGTTCGTGCCCGCGACCGGGCAGCATTTCAATCTGAAGCAGGACTGGTGGCGCGACGAGCGCCGCGATCCGATCGCTTCCACCAATGCCGCGCTGGATTATCTGGAAAGC
>DATJHN010000178.1:0-3512 GCA_035493915.1 Bordetella sp. | reverse complement strand
CACATCCGGAATGGATTGCCTATCCCCTATCGTGGCCAGGCCGCATGCCTACCAGCCTGCCTTGTAGCGCGCATACAGCGCGATCACATCGCGCACGTACTGCTGGGTTTCCGCATAAGGCGGAATGCCGTCGTACTTCTGGACCGCGCCCTGCCCCGCATTGTAGGCAGCCAGCGCCAGGTCCAGGCGACCGGGGTACTGGTCGATCAGGCTGCGCAGGTGGCGCGATCCCGCCCGCACATTGGTCGCCGGGTCCACCAGCGCGCGTTCGACGTCCGGATCGCTGAGCAGCGCGGCCGCGGTGTCCGGCATCAGTTGCATCAGTCCCAGCGCGCCTTTCGGTGAGCGCGCATCCTTGCGAAAACCCGACTCCACGGCAATTACCGCGCCCAGCAAGGCGCTGTCCAGCCCGTAGTCGGCAGCCGCCTTGGCGATGACGCCGCGATAGTCATCCAGGCCGCGGTGCGCGCTGAGCGCGGCGACGCGCGCCTCGCCCGCCTGCTCCTGAGCTACCGCGGCGGTGGCCGCCACGCCGCCCGAACCGCCCACCAGCACCGATCGCGCGCAGCCGGGACAGCGGGCCGCGGCACGCGCCTGTGCCCGCTTATAGTACTTGCCCATGCCTTTTTCGACCGTCATGCTGCGCCAGACGCCGAAGGGATCTTTGTACCGGTAAGTTTCACCCGCCCGGGCATCCCTCGCGCCCGCCAGCAGCGCCAGGCCCGCAGCCATGGCGAACAGAAACAACCATCGTCGCCCATTGTTTACCGCAGTGGTTCGCCATTGTGTCCTCATGGTCATCGAGTGTGTGCGGCGGCCCGCCGCGCAGCCACGGCCCCTGCGGCGCCGCATGGCGACGCGTCTTTCCCCCGGCCCTCGATATTGGGGCAAGGCCTCGCGCGCTGTCTCCCGCCTCGACGCACTAGCGCGTCCGGCCGGGCTGTCATGCACAGGGATGACCCCGCCGACCGATACGCCGCGTCCGATGCACCAGCGCGGCCACCGGATGCATCAGGCACGCCGCATGAAACCCAGGTCGGGCGTACTGAAATTCCTTAGATGTGGAAACACATCGTTCAAGGCGCCCGCATCGGCACCGAACCACGCCCCGAGCGTCGCGCCGAATTCCTCGACGGACGTGCTGGGCAGCAGCCGCCCATGATCGACGTAGCCGGGGCCTTCGATGTCCCAGCCCGGCTGGCTGCCGTAGAAGCGGCCGCCACGCACGGCACCGCCCACGATGAAGTGATGGCCGCCCCAGCCGTGATCGGAGCCGTCACCGTTGGACACCAGGGTACGGCCGAACTCCGAAGCCGTGAATGTCGTCACGCGGTCCTCGATGCCCAGCGCCGCCATCGCCTGCTGGAAATCCGCCAGCGCGGCGCCCAGCTCGCGCAACAGCCCGGGATGCGTGCCGTTCAGGCCGTCGTGGTTGTCGTAGCCGTTCTGCGATACGAAGAACACCTGCCGCTTCACGCCCAGCGTTCGGCGCGCCGCGATCATGCGGGCGACGATCTTCAGTTGCGCACCCAGCGGCGTGCCGAAATCGCCGCGCACGGCCACGCCTTCCAATGCGGCGCGCAACTGCGTGTCGGCACGGATGGAACGCGCCAGCGTGGCGACGATCTGCTGCTGGAACAGGTGCCGGCCCGGCTGGGTCAACAAGGTACGCAGCAGGTCCGTGCAGGCGGTCGATCCATACGTGTCCCGCTGCAACAGCTCGATGGGCGTCGACCCTTCCGGGCTGACGCGATACGCCGACACGTGCTGCCCCGACAGCAGCAGCGCGGAGCCGCCCGCTGTCACGTTGGCGAAGGTGCTGTTGCCGTTGCCGGCAACGAACAGATCGGCCATCCGGCCGGCCCACCCGGACGCCGCGCCTTCCGGCGCCAGCCCCTGCCAATAGGACTGCTGGTCATTGTGCGAAAAGAGCTTGGGCGGCATGGGCACACGGCCGCCGATATATTCGGCCTTGGTCGTGGGCACCACCATGGGGCCGACGTTCAGCTGCACGGCCAGCACGCCGCGCTCGAACAGGGGAATGAGCGGCGCCAGCGACGGCGCCAGGGCGTAGACACGGCCGTCCGCGCCGTCGTCCCTGCCAGCGCCCTTGCCCGGGTCCTTGCCGGCGCCCTTGCCCGGGTCCCTGCCCGAGCCCTTGGCTGCGTCACTGCCCACACTCCTGCCGGGACCGCTACCGCCGTTCCCGACCGGTTTACCATCCGCGGCAGCCCCATCTCGCGGCGCGCGCAGCACCGTCCCATCCAGCTTGTCCCGCGCCAATGCAATATCGGAACGTGTCCGGAAATAACGCGTATGGCTCTCCATGTCGTATGGAACGACCGTGTTGTAGGGGTCGTTGCCGCCGTACAGGAACACGCACACCAGGGCCTTGTAGTCTTCCGCCGCGCCGCCCGCGGATTGCGCGGAAGAAGCCGACGATGACGCCTGCGCCGCCGCTTCGCCGGCAGCCGCCAGCCGCATCGCCAACGGCAACGCCGCCCCCGCGACACCGACCGCGCCGAGCGCGGACAGGCGCTGCACGAACTCGCGTCGGGATGGGGATTTCGTCATCGCTGCACCAGATAATCAGGTGTCGCGACCACCAGTGTGATCGCGGCGCGTACACGGTCGCGCGGCCGTTCGGCGGGAATGGCCGATACCGCCTGCGCTATCGCCGACGCGGTATCGCGGTTGAACACATCGCCGGCCAACAGCAGCACGATGCGGTCGACCAGGGCCCGCGGATCGTTGGCCACCGCGACTTCCGCCGTGTAGGAAGTCTGCAGGTCCTCCCATCCCCGATCCACATAGATCGCCACGAAGTTCAGATAACCCGCCACGCTGGTTTCATCGGTGATCTGCAATTCCGGCGCCACCAGCCCGCGCTCGGCGATCGGGCTACCCGCCGGCGTAAAGCGCGGCCGGAAGAAATTGAACACCGACGCCGACCGCATCGGGCTCTGCGCCAGCCGTATCGTGTTGTCGGTGGTGTCCGGCATGGCCCACTGTCCGTTGGTGGACTTGGCGCCGAAGGCGCGCGCCCAGGCGGCGAAGCGCACGATGGGCTCGCGCACCTTGCCCCAGGTCGGCGAGTCCAGATCGGGAAAGCGCGCCTCGCGATCCAGCAGCACGGCCCTGACGACCGCCCGCAGATTGCCGCGCCGCCCGCGTCCGTCATCCGCGTATACGGCCGCCACGCGGCCCACATAGGCAGGGCTGGGATTGCTCGTCACCAGCCGCTGGATCAACTGCGTTGCCAGAAAGGGCCCCGCGTTGGGATGGGCGCACAACACGTCCAGGGCCTTGTTCATGGACGCCACGCCACCGGTTCCGGCGGGTATCACCGTGCCCAGGAAGCGCTTTTCCGACATGGAGTGCAAGGCGGGATTCAGCGCCATCGGACGCCGGTGGAAGGCGACGTTTTCCTCGCTGCCGTTCAGGTCCCAGCCGGTGAATACCTTGGCCAAGCCGCGCACGTCGTTATTGCTGTATGTCTCGACAGCCTTGCC
>DATJHN010000177.1:0-2369 GCA_035493915.1 Bordetella sp. | reverse complement strand
AGCGCCCAGCGGCCCTGCATCTTGCTGCCCATCAGGTCGAATTTCAGGTGGCCCTCGCGATATCCCTTGCGAGGATCGCTGACCGGTTGCCAGGTGCCTTCGTCCCAGATGATGACCTTGCCGGCGCCATACTGGCCCTTGGGGATTTCGCCTTCGAACTGGTTATAGGCGATGGGGTGGTCTTCCACCTGTACGGCCATGCGCTTGATGGATGGGTCGTAGCTGGGCCCCTTGGGCACGGCCCAGCTTTTCATGGCACCGTCGAGTTCCAGCCGGAAATCGTAGTGCAGCCGGCTCGCCCAATGCTTTTGGATCACAAATGCGCGAGCCGCCGCGTTGGCCTTGCCGCCGCTCGCGGGCTCCGACGTGACGTCGAAATTGCGCTTCTGCCGATATTTGGCGAGCGTGTCGGCCATGATTACGCCGCCTTGCGTGTGTGCCGGCTGGTCTTGGCGGCGGATTTCGCGGCGGACTTCGTTCTCGTCGCGGTTTTTCCGGCGGTGCTTTTCCTGGCGCCGCCCGTCTTGGCCGCCGCGGCGGTCTTGCCAGCCGCGCGTCCACCTTTCAGGCTGCGTTGCAGCAGCTCGGTCAGATCGATGACGTTATCCGACGACATGTTGGGCGCTTCTTCCTGCGGCTCGATCACGGTCTCGGTCTTGCCGGCCTTGACCTTCTTTTCGACCAGATCCATGATGGTTTGGCGGAACTCGTCCTTGAAGTCATCCGGATTCCACTCGCCCGACATATCGTCAACCAGCATCTTCGCCATTTTCTGTTCCTGGGCGCTCGCGGCCAAGGCCTTGGCGCCGATGGCGGGAAGGTCCAGATCGTCCGCGGACTTTACTTCGTCGCCCCAGCGCATCAGGTTCAGGATCAAGGCATCGCCGGCGGGCACCAGCGCGGCCAGGTGCTGCTTGGTCTGGATGACCACCTTGGCGATACCTATCTTGCCGGTCTTGGCCAGCGTATCGCGCAATAGCGCATAGACCTTCTGCCCTTTATTGATGGGCGCGATGTAGTAGGGCCGCTCCAGGTATACAAAGGACAGCTGGTCGGCCGGTACGAAGCGTTGGATCTCGATGGTCTGCGTGGTGCGCGGGTAGGCGTCGGCGATTTCGTCGGGCGAAATGACGACGTACTTGCCGTCTTCGTATTCGACGCCCTTGACGATGTTTTCCCTGTCTATCTCGCGGCCGGTGCGCTTGTTGATGCGCTTGTAGCCCACCGGGTCCATGGTGCGCTTGTCCAGCCAGTCGAAATCCACGCCGGATTCGGTGGTGGCCGTATGCAAGCCGACCGGAATATTGACGAGGCCAAACGAAATGGCGCCTTTCCAGATCGTTCTCGTGGACGAGGCCATGGCAGCTCCTGTTTGCATGGGCGCGCGCCACCCGCCGCGCACCGCTTGGTCGCGTGAAGCAAATGCCATGCCCGTGCATGCATACGGGCGAAGCGCGGCGCGCCTGGTGTCAGACGGCCTGCCGCAGCGTGTCGAGCGCGCGCGCCAGATCCTCCGGCGTATAAGGCTTGAGCAAATGGATCGCGTCGGCCAGCGTGCTGCTGGTGGCATTGGCCGCCGCATCCAGGCCGGATGCGAAAACCACCCGCAGGTCAGGATGCCGCTGGCGCGCCTGGGCGGCCAATTCGAGGCCGGAAACCCCCGGCAAGCCGATATCCGTCATCAGGATATCGATTCGGTCGCCATCGAGCGCCGCCAGGGCCTCCGATGCATGTTCCGCCGGCACCACGCTGTGGCCCATCGCTTCGAGTATTTCGGCGGTGCTGGACCGGATCAGCCCGTCGTCCTCCACGAGCAGCACACGCAAGGGCACGGCCGTGCCGCCGTCGCGTGCCGCGGTCGGCACGGGCAGGCGGTGCTGGCGGACATCCTGCGCGGCGTTGCGCTGCTGCTGGTTGCGCAGGACGTGGCGGATCTTGCGCGCCAGCGCTTCACGCGTATACGGCTTGCTGAGCAGATCGATGCCTTCGTCCAGGCGGCCGCCGTGCACGATGGCGTTTTCGGTGTAGCCGGATGTGAACAGTACCGCCACGTTGGGCAGCCGTTCGCGCGTCTTGCGCGCCAGTTCCGGGCTGCGCAGCGGGCCGGGCATGACGACGTCGGTGAACAGCAGATCGATGGTGACGCCGCTTTCGACGATGGCCAACGCGCTTTGCGCGTCCTTGGCCCTGAGGACGCTGTAGCCCAGGTCCGCCAGCATTTCCACCACGGTGGCGCGAACCTCTTCGTCGTCTTCCACGGCCAGGATGGTTTCGGTGCCGCCGGCGATGGGGCCGGTATCCAGTTCGGTCGCCAGGTCTTCCTGCTGCCGTTCGCGCGGCAGGTATAGCCTGACGGTGGTGCCTTGTCC
>DATJHN010000176.1:0-3699 GCA_035493915.1 Bordetella sp. | reverse complement strand
CGACGGCCAGGCGCGGCAGATCGAACTGCGCCAGCTTGGTGTCGATCAGGCCGCCTTCGATGCCGTCCGCGATGAAGGTCGGGAAATATTCGGCGTAGCGCTGCTGCATTTGCGCCTGCGAGACTTCCTCGCCCAGCACTTCCTTGCGGATCGTGTGCAGCAGCAGGCGGGCGGTGACCTGGCTGTAGGCCGGATCTTTTTCGACCAGCGCGCGTGCCGACAGGATCGCCGACTTGAAGACTTCGTCGACCGGGATGCCTTCGTACAGGTTCTTGACCGTTTCCTTCAGGATGGCTTCGGCATCGATGAAGTTCGACAGTCCTTCGCCGGCGGCTTCGATGGTGGCGCGCAGCGCGGACAGGTCGAGCGGGCGCTTGACGCCTTGGTCGGTCACGTTCATCACGTGTTCGGCCTGCGCGGCGGTGGCCGGCTTGACGTCGGCGGCGCGCTCCTGCGACCGCTTTTCGCGATACAGCACGTAGGCACGGGCGACATCATGCTCACCCGAGCGCATCAGCGCGAGTTCGACCTGATCCTGGATTTCTTCGATATGGAACGTGCCGCCGTTGGGGCGGTTGCGCAGCAGGGCGCTGACTGCCTGGCGCGTCAGGGTGTCGACCAGTTCGCGCACACGGGCGGACGCGGCGCCCTGTCCGCCGTTGACGGCCAGGAAGGCCTTGGTCATCGCGATGGCGATTTTGCTGGGTTCGAAACCGACCACGGCGCCATTACGCCGGATGATCTGATAACCGGCCCATTGGCCGGAAGCAGGTGTCGAAGTGTCGTTGTCGGAAGGCGGCACGGCGCTCGGCCGAGTCACAGAGGCGATCGAAGTGTGCTGCATGGAAGCTCCTGTGCGTAGTAGAAAGCGCGACCTCACGTCGCGCCCGGATATTTGCGTATTGCGAAGAATGGAGGATGGTTACTAATTGACGCAGACAGGCCGGAAAGCGTCCCAGCCCTGCTTCTAACCACAAGATGTTGTGTCTACCCCCGATCCCAGGCCAAATTCTAGTGGTGGATGGGGTTAGCGACAAGCGCGAATTGAAACGCGATACTTCTTTAAGTTGTTACCGAATATATCGACGGGGCGTTATCTCGTCTGACGGCGAAGTGCCCGCTTCGTTACCTGCCATTGTCTCATGGCGGGCCGCGGACTGTCCTTGCGCAGGCCGTCTGCAATCGTGGACGGTGGGCCGCGGACAGCGGACAGCAGAGCAGTGCTGGAGCGCGGGGCAATCGGCCCGGCGGGGCCGCGCGCGGCTATTGCGGTGCAATACCTGCCGTTTCGATCCACTGTTTCCAGCGGTCGCCGTCTTCCCGCACGAAGGTGTCGAACTGCGCCACGTCCATGCGTTTGGGCTGCAGGCCCAGCCGGCTCAGCTTGCCGTTGACTTCAGGGTCGTCGACCGCTTGCGCCAGATAGCGGTTCATCGCCTGCACGATGGGCGTCGGTGTGCCGGCCGGCGCCGATAGCCCCAGCCAGCCCACCACCACGAAGCCAGGGAAGTAGGACGCCATGGTCGGCACGTTCGGCCAGGCGGGATTGGCCACATCCCCGGTGACGGCAATGGCGCGCAGGCCTTTGCCGTCGATCTGGCCCATGGCCGTCAGGTAATCGACGAAGGCGAAATCGATCTGCCCGCCGCGCAGGTCGGTGATGATCTGGGTGACGTTCTTGTATGCGGCGCCATCTATCTGCAGCGCGGCCCGCGCCTTCAGGAGCGCGGCCGGTACCTGGGACGACGAACTGTAATAGCCGTAGAAGACCTTGCCGGGATGCTGTTTCGCGTGATCGACCAACTGGGGCATGGTCTGGAAGGAGCTGGCGGGCGATACGACGGCAACCGAGCCGAAGGTGCCCAGCATGCCCACCTGGCGAAAGTCCTTCAGCGGGTCGTACGGCAGGGATTTATATAGATAGGGATTGGCGGCCTGGGTTGAATTGGTGGACAGCAAAAAGGTATAGCCGTCCGCCGGCGCCGATTTGACCGAGTTGGTGCCGACGATGCCGCCGGCGCCGGGACGGTCTTCCACGATGACGCTTTGCCCCGTCTTGCCGCCCAGGTACTGCGCAAAGGTGCGGGCTGTCAGATCCGCCGCGCCGCCCGCGGCGGAGGGCACGATGATCGTCACCGTACGATCCGGCCACCCCGCCGCGTTTGCCGCCGTCGTGCAGACGCCGCATGCCACGAGCAATGCCAACAGCTTTTTATGCTTTTTCACGGAAGTCCCCTCATTGGTCTTATCGGTCTGTCGGTCTTGTCGATCGTATCGGTCGCATTGGCCTTGCTGGTGCCGGGCCGGTGGCGAGCCGGTCGCGCATTCGGATGTCTATATATATAGCTGTGTTCGGACGCGAAGCCACCGGCAGATCAGGCGGGAAAGTGGCGTTCGTACCAGTCGCGTATCGCCTCGGCGCTTTCCTGCCAGCCGCGCGCGTACATCATGCAGTGGGGCAGGCCCGATAGCAGGCGGTATTCGAAGCCGTAGAGATCGGCGACGGCCTTGTCCTGTCCAGGCGGGTGCCGCGCGGCGTCGTCCTCGCCGGCCTCCAGGCACAGGCCGGGTGCGCTGATGGCCTGCGCCGGGATGTCCAGCCGCAGCAGATAGCGGTCGTTCATGGCCTCGGCGCTTTCCGGACTGAGGCGGGCAGCGACTTCGGCGAGCTCATGTTTGCCCAGTCCGCCAGTAAAGCGCCGGCGGATGTCCTCCAGGCCGGGCGGCACGCGGCTCGCGCCCAGGGGAACCGGCGCCAGCGCCTGCGCGCCGGGCACATTGCCCGGAGGCGAAGGCGCCATCAGCACCACGCCCGCCACGTCGCGCTGCGTGGCCGCGAACAATGCCGGCAAGGCGCCCATGCTGTGCCCCGCCACGACCACCGGACCGTCGATCAGGTCCATGGCCTGCGCGACGCAGCGGCCGAAATCGCGCACGCCATAGCGATGGAAAGCCTGTGTCTGGGGCAGCCAGCCGTGGCCGGGCAGATCGACGGCGGCGCAGCCTATGCCCAGCGCGGCGAAGTACTCCAGATAGCCGGCATAACACCACGCGCCGTGAAATGCGCCGTGCACGAACAGCAGCGACGGCCGGCCGGGGGCGCCGGGGGCACCGACGACAAGGCGGCCTTCGCCTGCCGCCAGCGACGGCAGGCGATCGACGAGGTCGAAGTCGGGCAGGCAAGAGGTCGGCAAGGTGGTGTCCATGCGCCGAATGGTAGGTCGCGCCAGGCGATCAGAAAAATTTATTTTTTCTATCCGATAATAAGTCCAGCAAATAAGGCGGAGTCTGCCGATGAACCAGTTTCCGGATCTCTCCATCACGCATTACCGGCATTTCCTGCTGGTGGCAGAACTGCGCAGTTTCCGCGCGGCCGCCGCGCGCGCCTTCCGCTCCCAGCCGGCCTTGTCGCTATCCATCCGCGAGATGGAGCAACGCCTGGGCCAGCCGCTGTTCGAACGCGGCGCGCGGGTAACACTGACGCGCTTTGGTGAATCCTGCCTGCCCCTTGCGCGTGAACTGGTCGATCACCACGAGCGGGTGGCGATGAGTATGGGGGGCCTGGCGCGCAGCGAAACCGGGCTGCTGACGCTCGCGGCAGTGGCCACGGCCGCCTGGTTGTGGGTGCCGGACCTGGTAGCCCGCTATCGCGCGGCCCATCCCCAAGTCGCGATGCGCCTCTACGACGACAATTCCGAA
>DATJHN010000175.1:0-2516 GCA_035493915.1 Bordetella sp. | reverse complement strand
GCGGCCCAGGCGGGTCTCGATTTCGAAGCCGATGATGTAGGCGCGGACCACGTCATCGCCGGACTTGCCGTGTGCTTCGCCCAGGGACAGGATGACGGGCACCAGGACCGTGCTGGGATGGCCGATCATGGACGCATTCGTATCGTCGTAGTCGATGACGTGCCCGGCCACGCCATTGGCCATGGCAGCCGCGGCGATGGAGCCGCGTTCGCGCGTGCCCAGGATGCCGGCCTGCGGCTGGCCGCCGAATTCGGCGATGGTTTGCCGGACGATGCGCGCGGTTTCGGTGGGCGCGCCCACCAGGATGCAGCCCAGGCCGTCCAGGATGGCGGACTTGGCGGCCGTCCTGGTATTAGCCTGGAAATCGCGGCGGCGCAGGGATGCATACAGCGCCGAAAGATGAGCGATCCCCGCCATGCTCATGCGATTTTCTCCATGAATTGTTCGACCGCGCGGTTGAAGGCATCGGGCTTGTCCATGTTGGACAGGTGCCCGGCATCGGGAATGTCCACGAAAACGCTGCCGTGTATGCGGTCGTGCATGAAGCGGCTCTCCGAGGAAGGAATCAGCGCATCGGCCGTGCCGCTGACGATCAGCGTCGGCACGTTTATCTCGCCCAGGAAATTGCTGCGATCGGGCCGCTGCGCCATGCCCAGCAAGGCGGAAATCATGCCCTGCGGGTGCTGGCGCAGCAGCATGGCGCGTATCGTCTGGCGGGCGGATTCGCTCATCGTGGGGCCGTAGAGCTTGTCGCCATAGAAGGCGGCGACCGCGGCGCTGCCCTGCTGGCGCAGGGATTCCGCCAGGTCGTGGCGGGCAGCACGGGCTGCATCGGTATCGGCGCCGGCGCGCGTATTGGCCAGCAGCAGCCCGCGCAGCAGATGCGGATGGCGCTGCGCTATTGCGAGTGACACATAGCCGCCCAGGGAAATTCCACCGACCACGGCGGAGCCGATCTTGGCATCGACCAGCAGGGCGGCGACGTCATCGGCATAACGGTCGATGTCGACCGCGGCGCCGTTGGTGCGGCCGGACGCGCCGAATCCGCGCAGGTCCACCGCGATAACACGCCAGCGGCGGCTCAGGGCCTGCACCTGTGGCTTCCACAGGGTGCGGTCGGCCGCGAAGGCGTGCAGCAGGACCAGGGGCGTGCCCTGGCCGTCGTCTGAATAGGCCACGGCGTGGCCGTCTACGAGCACTTGCATAATGATCTCCCGCGTTAAGGCCGGCATGCCCGCGCGCGATCCTGGGATGGCGTCGCGCGGCCGCGGCTATTTGCGCAGCGATGGCGCCGGACGGGCGGTTATTCAGGATGAATGTCCGCCGTCCGCGCGATGCCGGCGTAACGATCTTTCTCGGCCTTGATGAAGTCGGCGAAACTGCCGGGGCTGGGGCTGCCAGCCACGTCCATGCCCTGGACCGCCAACAGTGATTTGTACTGCGGATCGGCGATGATCCTGGCCAGGGCCGCATGCAATTTGCCGATGATTTCGGGTGGCGTGCCGGCGGGAGCCAGTACGCCCCACCAGGTGCTGACATCGAAGCCGGCCAGGCCGGCTTCCGCCAGCGTCGGCAATTCGGGTAGCACCGACGACCGGGTGGCCGAGGTCACCGCCACCCCGCGCATGCGGCCGGCCCGGATCAGCGGCATGGCATTGGACACGGTGATAAAGCCCATTTCGACACGGCCCGCGACCAGGTCGTTCAGAGATTCCGGTTCGGACTTATAGGGTACGTGGGTCATGTCGGTACCGGTCATCGTCTCGAACAGCACTCCGGCCAGGTGCGGCGGCGCGCCCACGCCGGAGGATGCGAAACGCAGATTGACGCCCGGCTTCCTGGCATAGGCGATCAGTTGGTCGACGGTGTTGGCCGGCACGTCGTTGTTCAGCGATACGACGTAGCTGCCGCGTCCGACCAGCCCGACCGGCGTGAAATCCTTGACGATGTCATAGGACAGTTTTTTGTACAGGCTGGGCGCCAGCGCATGGGCGCCCGCCGCCATCAGCAGCGTGTAGCCGTCGGGCGCGGCGCGCGCGGCCTCGCCGGCGCCTATCGTGCCACCCGCCCCGGCACTGTTGAACACCACCACGGATTGCCCGAGCACGCCGGTCAGCTCCTTGGCGACGATGCGGGCGATGATGTCGTTGGCGCCGCCCGCGCCATAGGCGACGATCATCCTGATCGGCCTGGACGGATAGGCGTCTACCTGGGTCTGTGCGCGAGTCTGGGCCTGGCCCGGTGCGCTCAGGGCCAGCGACAGCGCGGCCACGCACAGGCTCGCCAGCGCTTTCATGCACGTGCGCATCGGGGACGCGGGGCTTAGGCGATGTGTGAAGCTTGACAGGGACACGCATGGCGCGGGGCGCTTTCCTGCCGCGGGGCTGTGCGCCGCGTCGATATGCGGCGCCGGCGCCGGTGCCGCAAGGGCGTTTTTCGTCGACGGGTTCATGTGGGTCTCCGGGCGCGTGGCGGCATGGGCTTCACGCAAAGAATTCGGTCAGGATCCGCGCCAC
>DATJHN010000174.1:0-14343 GCA_035493915.1 Bordetella sp. | reverse complement strand
ACGCAATGGCGATGTCCAGGAAGGCAGCGTGGAAGCCATGATGGCGCGGCTGCGCGGCGCCGGTATCGCCGCCGACCGTATCGCGCACACCTTGGACGAGAGCCATATATCGCCCGTGCTGACCGCGCATCCCACCGAGGTTCAGCGCAAGAGCATCCTGGATGCGCAGCGCGCCATCGCCCAGCTGCTGGTAGAGCGCGACGATATCCGCGGCCGTGGCATGGTTGGCGCCGGTGTAGTCGCCGCCGCCAGTGCCGCGAATGTCGCCGGTGTCTTCGGTGTCCCTGGTTCCTCCAGTGTCTCCAGCGCCCCTGGTGCCTTTGGTGTCTCCAGTGCCGCCGCAGCCGCGGGCGATGCCGTGCTGGCGCGCGAACTGGACGCCAACGCCGCGCAATTGCGCGGGCGCATCATCCAGCTGTGGACGACCCGCCTGCTGCGCATGTCGCGCCTGACCGTTGCCGACGAAATCGAAAACGCGCTCAGCTACTACCAGACCACCTTCCTGCGCGAGATTCCGCGCCTGTATGCCAGCCTGGAACGCGAACTACCGGGCCAGGCCGTGGCCAGCTTCTTGCGCATGGGGCAATGGATAGGCGGCGATCGCGATGGCAACCCCAATGTGTCGGCCGATACGCTGGCTTATGCGTTGAAGCGCCAGGCGGAAATCGCCCTGCGGCACTACCTGGCCGAAGTCCACCAGCTGGGCAGCGAACTGTCCATGTCGAACTACCTGGTCGACGTGGCGCCCGAATTGCAGGCGCTGGCGGATCGCTCGCCCGATGACAGCGCCCACCGCCGCGATGAGCCTTACCGCAAGGCGCTGTCCGGCGTATACGCCCGGCTGGCGGCTACGCTGCACGCCCTGACGGGCGCGGAGGCCGCGCCGCATCCCGTGGCGCCGCAACCCCCGTATGCGCACGCCGAAGACTTCCTGCAGGACTTGACGATCGTCGCGCGTTCGCTGGACAGCCATCACGCCGGCGACCTGGGCGCGCAGCGCCTGCGGCCGTTGATGCGGGCAGCCAGCGTGTTCGGCTTTCATCTGGCCACGGTCGACCTGCGGCAAAGCTCCGACAAGCATGAAGCCGTCGTCGCCGAACTGCTATCGACGGCGCGCGTACACGCCGATTACTCGGGACTGGACGAGCAGGCCCGTATCCAGCTGCTGCTAAACCAGCTGGACGACCCACGTCTGCTGCGCGTGCCGGCGGTCGCGTATTCCGATCTTGCGCGTGGCGAGCTGGCCATCTTCGAAACCGCGCGTGCCATGCGCGAACGCTATGGCCGCCACGCCATTCGCCACTACATCATCAGCCACACCGAATCGGTCAGCGACCTGCTCGAAGTCCTGCTGCTGCAGAAAGAGTCCGGCCTGATGCGCGGCCAACTGAGCGACGACGCGCGGGCGGAACTGATCGTGGTGCCGCTGTTCGAGACCATAGAAGATCTGCGCAACGCGACCGCCATCATGCGCGGCTTCTATGCCTTGCCCGGCGTGTTCGATCTGGTGCGCCGCAGCGGCGCCGAACAGGATGTGATGCTGGGCTATTCCGACAGCAACAAGGACGGCGGCATCTTTACAAGCAATTGGGAGCTATACCGCGCCGAGATCGCGCTGGCGGCCCTGTTTGACGAGTTCGCCGCGCGCGCGCCGATCAAGTTGCGCATGTTTCACGGACGCGGCGGCGGTCCCAGCTACCAGGCGATCCTGGCCCAGCCGCCCGGCACGGTGCGCGGCCAATTGCGCCTGACCGAGCAGGGCGAGGTGATCGCCTCGAAGTACACCAACCCCGACATCGGCCGCCGCAACCTGGAAACGCTGGTGGCGGCGACGCTGGAGTCCACCCTGCTGCAGACCCAGCAGCGGGCACCGGACGCCTTCCAGGACGCGGCGGCGGCGCTGTCGCGCGACAGCATGCGGGCGTATCGCGCGCTGGTGTATGACACTCCTGGTTTTCGCGACTATTTCTTTGGCTCGACGCCCATCCGCGAAATCGCCGAATTGAACATCGGGTCGCGTCCCGCATCGCGCAGCGGCGGCCAGAAGATCGAGGATCTGCGCGCCATTCCCTGGGGCTTCAGCTGGAGCCAATGCCGGTTGACGTTGCCGGGATGGTATGGCTTCGGTTCCGCGGTGCAGGTTTATGTGGAAGACGCGGGCGCGAACGCCGAAGGCGCCTGGACCTTGCTGCGCGACATGTACCGAGATTGGCCATTCTTTCGCACGCTGCTGTCCAACCTGGACATGGTGCTTGCCAAATCCGACCTGGCGCTGGCTTCCCGCTATGCCGAACTGGTCGCGGACACCGCGCTGCGCGATCGCATTTTCCCGGTTATCGAAGCCGAGTGGCACCGCACCGCGCAAGCGCTGTCCCGCATCACGGGCGACAACGAGCGCCTGGCCGGCAACCCCGTGCTGGCGCGTTCGATCAGCCATCGCTTTCCCTATCTGGATCCGCTGCACCACGTCCAGGTTGAGCTGATGCAGCGCTATCGCGAAGGCCGAAGTGATGCCGTCGTCAAGACCGGCATCCACATCTCCATCAACGGGATCGCGGCGGGTCTGCGAAATAGCGGTTGATCGATGTCGCTGCCGCCGCGCACCATGTCGGTCTGCACATCATCACGCAGGGCGGCAAACGCCTGCCCGGCGAGGCATGGGTGCGGCGGATCGATGCGGGGGGAAATCAAGCCCCGAAATACAGGGGCTGGCCTCTCACGTTATCTGGATGCCATGCCAGGCTGTGGTCACTGTTCAGGCTCCATGTGTCATTTCGGCTTGCACGCCCTTCACGCAGGCCGCCAGATGCTTGCTCAGCAACGCGCGGCGCGACGGATCCATGCGTGGCGAAATCGTGGTGATGAAAACCGCGGCGGCGGGCATGCCGCCGGGCTGCTTGATGTCCATTCCGATGGCGCTGACGCCCGTCGCCGCCACGCCGTCATCCAGCGCGTAGCCGGTTTTGCGCGTCTCGCGGATCGACTCGCGCAGCGATGCCACGCTGAAATTCGGATAACTCGCCAGCTTGTCCTGGATCGCGTGCAGCGCGATACCGATTTCCTCGTCGCTCATCGCCGCCAGGATGGCCAGGCCTCCCACTCCTATGCCCAGCGGGTGGCGGTCACCGATGCCGGACGTCAGGGTCTGGATGTGAAAGTTGCCGGCAATACGATCCAGGCACACGGTTTCGAAGCCGCTGCGTACCACGAGGAAGGCCATGTCGCCGGTCTGCTCGGCCAGTCGGCGCAGGTGCGGGTGGCAGGTTTCACGCAGGTTGTTTTCCGGCAGGGCGCACAGGCCCAGCTCGTAGATCAGGGGCCCCAGCCGGTAGCCGCGCTGGCCGGGTACGCGCACCAGCATGCGTTCGCTGACCAGCCGCTGCAGCAGACGATGCGCGGTGGATTTCTCCAGGTCGGCGCGCTGCGCCAGATCGATCAGGCGCAGATGCTGGGATGGACTACTGGCGATCAGGCGTAGCAGATCGACAGCGCGGCCCACGGTACTGGCCGGTGAAGCTCGGTTTTGCATGTTTCGTATAAACCGTCTAAAGCGGTCAACAAGGACGTCATACAAAATTTCCAGATACTGGGAAAGCAGCCGCGCCAGCGAACGCACGCGCGGTTTTTTTCGTCAATTCGATACGGCCCACGCATAGCAAGGAAAAAGCGTTCATCCACATGCGCATGCTGGCTTGCCGCCGGCGCGTCAGTGGTTTTTCCTGCCTGCGTCGATACGCGCTGGAAGCGCCGCAACATGTCTTTCGGCACTTTCCTTTTTTCAAGTTATCACGCGCAATGCGAGCGACAAACATCTTTTTATTTCGCCGCGCCGCATCATCCATGCGTGCGGTAATGCGTGCGCGAATGCGGTGCGGCGGCGCGCTTATGGTGCGCCGCCACGCACCATCGCGGTGACCGATCCATGCCTGTGCGATGCGGCAATGCAGTAACGCGGTGGCTCATGCACGGTGTCGACGCGGAGTTTTACTAAGTGGGAAAAAGCGCGCGAATTGTTGACGCGATTCTGACTGGGTTCCAATATCGCCATCACATCACGCACGGTTCTCATATGAACCGGCGCAGTGTCGATGGCATGGCCGACGAGAAGCACTGTTCGCGATGCCTGGCGATTAAAAAACATCCAGGTTCGACCGTGCACGCGCCCGCCATGGCCCGATGCACGCCGCGCGGGAGTGGAAACAGCCGGGGCGCATCGCCACGGCGATCGCGCGGCACGACGGCCGTAGACCTGGTTCATGGGGAGTGAAGGCACCGCCGGCACGCGGACAGCCTTCCATAGAGGGTCGTCGTATGAACAAGATCTTCGTCTGGGCCGCCGGGGTGGTTCTATCCACGGCATTCGCGGCCGGTGCAACCGTATCCCACGCCGCCGGCTATCCCGATCACTCGATACGGATCATCGTCCCGTATCCGCCGGGCGACCTGGCCGACGTGATCACGCGCCTGCTCAGCAGCAACATGTCCCAGGAGCTGGGGCAATCCGTCGTCGTGGAAAACCATCCGGGCGCGTCGGGCCTGATCGGCTTGCAGTTGACCGCGCGCGCCGAACCCGACGGCTACACCTTCGTCATGGGTCAGATGGGCGCGGTGGTGGTGGCGCCCTTGACGAACGACTGGCCCATCGACGTGCGCAAGGCGCTGGCGCCTGTCGCGCTGGCCTATACCAACTACATGATGCTGGTGGCCAAGCCCGACTTTCCCGCCAAGACGCTGCCGGAACTGATCAAGTATTCCAAGGAGCATCCGGGCCGCGTCCGCGTAGGCACCAACGGCGAAGGCGGATTTCCGCACTTGTCGATGGAGCTGCTGAAGGAGAAGGCGGGCTTCGACTTCACCAACATTCCCTATAAGGGCAGCACGCAGATCATGTCGGACCTGATGTCCGGCCGTGTCGAGCTGACTGTATTCGGCTATTCGGGACTGTATCCCTACGTGCAGGACGGCCGCCTGATGGCGCTGGGCGTGACCGGCCGCGACCGTGCGCCCAATGCACCCAACATTCCCACTTTTGGTGAAAGCGTGCCTGGCTACGAAGCCCTGGGCTGGTTCGGACTGTTCGCGCCCGCCGGTACGCCGGCCGACGTCGTGGCGAAGGTGAACAAGGCCATGAACAAGGCCGTCGCCGATCCGCAGGTGCAAGTGCAGGCGCAGCGCCTGGGCCTGGATCCTGCAACCGGCACGCCGGCCCAGTTCGCCAAGATATGGCAGGACGACTATGCCAAATGGGGCGGCACCATCAACAACCTGGGGCTGGAAAAGAAGAAGTGAACATGAAGCGATGCGGCGCCAGCCTGGGTGCCGCGCGCAACTGTAAGCCACACGAAGGAGAAGCGCAGCATGACTGCCAAGGAACACCCCGCGCCGAAATATGAGCCGTTCGGCTGGCACCATTGGCCGGACGATTTCTGGATGTCGTACCAGTTCCGGCGCGGGCTGGGAGAAACGCAGGAAGGCGGTGGCGCGGTCAGCGAAGTCTTCCAGGCCGCCACCAACATCGTCGCCGGGGATTTCGAAAGCTGGTACACCGCCTGGCGTCACATCGCCGACCGCAACGCGCGGCGCGGCGACGAAGCCGTGCGCGCGGGACATGTCCGCACCGCGATGAACTGCTGGCTGCGCGCCGCGAATTATTACCGCGAAGCCGAATTCTGGCTCGCGCATGACGACCCGCGCCGGCTGGATGCATTTACCCAGGCCGAGCGCGCCTCGGCCAATGCGTTCACGCGCATGGATCCGCCGGCCGAAGTCGTGGAAATCCCCTACGAGAACGGCAAGACACTGCCGGGCTACTTTGTGCGTTCGCCCAATGGCGGGCCGCGCCAGCCGGTGCTGATCTCCGTGGGCGGTCTGGATTCCTACAAGGATGAGCTCTGGTTTATGACGGGCCGCGGCGCGGTCCAGCGCGGCATGTCGGTACTGATGGTGGATGGCCCGGGGCAGGGCGGCGCGCTGCGCCGGCATGGCCTGACGACGCGGCACGACTACGAAGTGCCCATCGGCCGCTGCATCGATTGGTTGTCGGCGCGTACGGACGTCGATGCCAGCCGCATCGCCGTCAGCGGATCCAGCCTGGGTGGCTACTACTCCGCGCGCGCCGCATCCATGGATGCGCGCCTGGCGGCATGCATCTCGCACGGCGCCATCTGGGATATCCACGAGCGCTGGAAAGTCCGCGACGAGAACCACGGCCTGGCAGGTCACATCAAATGGGTATTCGGTGCGAAGACCATGGCGGAAGCCACGGAAATCGCGCGTCCCTTCACGCTGGACGGCGTGCTGGAGAACATGAAATGCCCCTACCTGATCATTCACGGCGGCCACGATGTGCTGGGCGTGGAGGAGGTCAAGAAGGTGCATGACTACGCGGTCGCGCACGGCATCAAGGCCACGCTGACGCTGACCAGTGCCGAGGATACCGGCGCCGAGCATTGCCAGCACGACAACCCGACGCTGGGTCAGGAACTGATGCTGGATTGGCTGGCGGATGTCTTCGGCATCGACCAGACCAAGCTGTCGTTCTTTCCGGGGTAGTACCGATGGTGCCGGGCTGGCCGCGGCAATGCGCGGCCGGCGGTGGCGTTTCAGGGCGCGGCACGCCCACGGCGTTGCCGCGGGCGGGGCGGATGGAGAATAGGATGAGTCACTGGTTTGAGTATTTCCCCAGCAACCACATGTGGTCGCAGGGCATGATGTTCGGTATCGAAATGGCCGGCTGGGGTGCCGCATCCATCAGCGAGATCGACCAGATTGGCCAGAAGCTGAAGGGCCACGAAGGCGACAACGAACTGTGGTGGAAGGAATGGGTCGACATGGCCCGCCGCATCGAAGGCTTTGGCGACGAGGAAGAAGCCAAGGGGCATAAGTTGACCTCGGGCGCCTATTACCTGCGAGCCGCGATTTATTACTTCTGCGGCGAGCGCTTCATCGCGCCTTCCGATAACAAGCGGCAGACCTATCGCGATTGCCTGCGCTGCTTCGGCAAGGGCCTGGAGCGCCGGTTCCCCCAGATCACCCGCGCCGACGTGCCCTACGAGGGCACCACGCTGCCCGCCTGGTGGCTGCGCGCCGACGTCGAAGGCCCCGCGCCGACCGTGGTGATGTTCGACGGGCTGGACAACGCCAAGGAGATGAGCGTGCTGTTCGGTGGCATTGAAATCGCCAACCGCGGCATTCACGTCCTGGCGATCGACGGGCCAGGGCAGGGCGAAGCCCTGCGCCTGCAGAATATTCCCAGCCGCTACGACTACGAAGTACCGGCCGGCGCGGCCTACGACTGGGTCGCGGCGCGTCCCGAAGTGGACCCGGCCCGTGTGGCCGTCATGGGCTTTTCCATGGGCGGGTACTATGCGCCGCGCGCCGCATCCAAGGATCATCGCTTTGCTGCCTGCGTCGCCTGGGGTGGCCATTTCGACTATCACGAGGCCTGGACGCGGCGCCGGCGCATCATGGAGTCGGGCGGCACGAAGATTTCCGCGCCCAACTTCCAGCTGCCCTGGGTGCTGGGCAAGCCGGACATGGACGCTTGCATGAAGAAGCTGGAGGACTACCGGCTGGGTGATGTCGCGCAGGATCTCGTGTGTCCGTTCTTCTGCCTGCACGGTGAGAACGACACGATAGTTCCCGTCGAATTCGCGCGCAGGCTGTATGACGTGGTTGGCGCAAAGAACAAGACATTGCGCGTGTTGACTGCCCATGAAGGTGGCAGCGAACATTGCCAGGAGGACAATCGGCAAGTCGGCGCGAACATCATCGCGGACTGGCTCGCCGACAACCTGTGATGGATATCGGGGGCGAGGCTTTTCCGACCCCGTATGCCTACGCAGGCTAAGCGGCTTAGCGGCTTAAACGGCCTAAGCGATCTAAGCGTTCTGCGCCGTGCCGTCGAAGAAGCCTTCGGCGGCACGCCTCTTTGCCAGTTCGCGTTTGTACGCCATCTCCACGGCCAGCTCTACGTCCAGCAGCTGTTTTAGGATGAGCATCTTGTTCAGAACGCGGGCTTCGCGATTGGCGTCGAATCGTTCGCCGCGCGCGGCGGCCTTCCGCACATTGCCTTCATGCCATAACTGCCATTCCATCGCGACCGCCTGCAGCGACCATCCTTCGAACACGGGCCGTGTCGCGGCGAGCCGTCTCGCGCGGTGGTCTACTTCGCCCAGCAGATTCCAGGCGCATCGCTGATCGAGCCGGACGCCGGCCGGCGGCCGCCACACCATCAAGTCCTCCCGTATCCTCTCTTCCGCCATTCGAACGTCCAGTTCCGGGTATATCAATTGGCGAAGCTCGATGCCGCGCGCGAGCCGGCCGCTGTTCTTCCAGTCGGCGATGGTCCTGTCCACCATCCGCAGGAACCGGGAGGTGTTGGCCAGTTCGAAGAACAGCGCATCGTAGAAAAATTCTGCGGCATCTGAGCCATCGGGTGCGGCCTTCCATGCCTCGTAATACGGCCGCGCGCGTTCGCACGGGCCCGCGGTCAGCCACTTTCCGCGAACCCAGCGGCAATTGATCGTCTGTGCATAGGCTCCTTCACGTTGCGGCAGACTCGTTATGTCGTTGATCGTCGTAAGCGGACGTTCGACGTCCGGGATGGGTTCGATCTGATTTTCATTGGCCGCGACGGAAGGTTTGATTTCGATGTCGATATCGCTACCGTTATGGATTGCAAGGCTGTCGTCGTCGACCTGGCGGGCACCTTCCGCCCCGCGGCGGACCCGGTATGTGGCGAAATTCGCCGCCCATTCCTGCCCGGGATGCCCGTGCGGCGCGCTCGGCATGTCGTGCCGCGTCGGGTATGCCGCCGTTTCGATGGGAGACGAAGAAAAGATGTGCATGGCGATTTACCCAGTTGTAGAAAAAGACTGTCTAGGTCGGATTTTCTGTTTGACGGTTCCGGGCGCTACCTTGCCCCGCGCTTAGAATGGCGGAGATCCATCGCGCGCGCTGCTTGGAAAACATCTCGCATCAACGATAGTCATGTCCGGATTTCCATCCTCTTCCTTGCTCGACGAGACGCTGCGCATCGTCACTCGCCGTTATCGCTTGCCGGCGCTGGCCGCCATATCCGATCAGGTGCAATCCGCCAATTCAGCGACGCGGCTCGCGATTGCGATTGAACTGGCCCGGCAGGCCTTGGCCCGTGGCGAGGTACCAGACGTCGAATTGCAGCGGCTCTTCACCGACGCACTTGCGCGGATGATTCAGGAAGCAATGCGCCCGGAGCAGGGGGATCCTGTCTTTCAGGCCATGGTGCTGCGCCACCTGAACACACAGGTGCGCGAATACGCATCGCTGTCCGCGCATACCGGCCAGGATCGACGCGCGGTCCATGCAGCCGTGAACGGCATTGCCCACCCGGCCAAACAACGGCAGATCCACCCGGGCCGGCAACGCGATGTGCTGAATCGCGTCCATACATTGGCGGCCTCCGCATCCTGGTCGGCCCTTGCCGATACAGTAAGAGATTTCCTCAATGCGCCGGAGATCGCGGACGACCCATCCTTGGCGCGGCTGTTGGACAATCCCGCCCTGGCGCGCCTACAGCGTCTCGAAGCATTGGCATCGGATGAGCTCGTGCGTCAGTATCAATCGCTGTGGGACCGGAACGGTCCGCGCCCGGGAAGCGATACGGCCGCTGCCCATGGATCCGCCTCTCGGCAGCGTGGCGCCGCGGTCGAAGCGTTGGCCGCCCAGGCGCTCGATGCGCTGGCTCGCCGGCTCAACGAGACCGAAGGGCCGCAAGTGACATACCGCGCCGTAACCTCGATGCGAGTGCCCGCATCGATACCCGCCAGCCCGGAGCGTGCCAAAAGCGAGTGGGATGTGGTCCTGCTCAGCAGCGCACCCCCCGTGGATTCAACCGCGGTCTGGGACATTTGCCTGCTGGTGGAAGCCAAGGCATCCGTGGATGCCGCAACCACCGACCTGCCAAGGCTATTGCGCGGATTACGTCTGCTCGGGCACGCGAAAGAAGATGTCGTCTATTCGTTCGAAACCCAGGAAGGGACGGTGCGCTTGCGCGGTACATCGCTGCGCGCATTGCCGACCGACGAGGCCGATCTGGCAAGCACGGTTCTCTATTGCTGCGATGCGGCCGCCGAAACATCTCCGCGCCTGCTCAGCGCCGCCAGCCGAATGCAACTCCTGTCCGCGCCGGCCAGCCTGGAATTCGCGAGCAAGCTGGCGGAGCAGCAGCACGTGGATACGCAGTGCCTTGAAGCTGTCTGGCATCAGCTATTGGAGTCGCCCCGATGGCGGGCTGTGCTTCACCAATATCCAATGCTGCGCCAAGCCCGCGAATTGATGGTTCACACCGAGGACCTGTCGGCGGCGATAGACGGTTAGATGGAGGGTAGGGCGGTCATCGGCGACAGGCATGGCCAAGTCTGGCGCTATTCCGTCTCGATTTTCGCAAAACTGAAAGAGATCTTCGCTGTCCGGGAAGCGCCGCCAGACGCAGCAAAAGGGCGCCCGGCATACACTGTCAGCCGATTCAGCCTTTCGCGGTTTTTGCGAGCCGACCTATTGTGACCAATACTCCCTTTTCATCCCTGCCTCTCTTGCCCGCCTTGCTGGACAACCTGAAAGGCCTGGGTTTCGAGCAGATGACGCCTATCCAGGCACAAAGCCTCCCGCTCATCCTGGAAGGCCGCGACCTGATCGCTCAGGCCAAGACCGGCAGCGGCAAGACCGCGGCGTTCGGCCTGGGCGTGCTGCAAAAGCTGAACGTCGACAGCCTGGCCCCGCAAGCGCTGCTGCTGTGCCCCACCCGCGAACTGGCCGACCAGGTGGCCCAGGAACTGCGCCGGCTGGCCCGCCTGATCCCCAACGTCAAGATACTGACGCTGTGCGGCGGCGCCGCCGCGCGTCCCCAGGCCGAATCGCTCGCGCGCGGCGCGCATCTGGTGGTGGGCACGCCCGGCCGCATCAAGGACCACCTGGAGCGCGGCAGCCTGGATTTATCCGCCCTGAACACACTGGTGCTGGACGAGGCCGACCGCATGGTCGACATGGGCTTCTATGACGACATCGCGGCCATCGCCGCGCACTGCCCGACCAAGCGCCAGACCTTGTTGTTCTCGGCCACTTACCCCGACAACATCCGCAAGCTCAGCGCCCGCTTCCTGCGCAACCCGGCCGAAGTCAAGGTAGAAGCCCAGCACGACGCCAGCCGCATCGAACAACTCTTCTACGAAATCGACGAAGGCGAAAGGCTGAACGCCGTGGCCGCGCTGCTGGCCCACTTCCGCCCGGTATCCACGCTGGCGTTCTGCAACACCAAGATCCGCAGCCACGACCTGGTCGAGCGCCTGCAGTCCCAGGGTATCAGCGCCCAGGCGCTCAATGGCGATCTGGAACAGCGGGAGCGCGACGAAATCCTGATCCAGTTCGCCAATCAGAGCTGCGCGGTGCTGGTTGCCACCGACGTAGCCGCCCGTGGGCTGGATATCCAGAGCTTGGGCGCCGTGATCAATGTGGACGTAACCAAGGACACCGAGGTCCACGTGCACCGCATCGGCCGCAGCGGCCGCGGCGATCAGAAGGGATTGGCGCTAAGCCTGTGTTCGCCCGACGAAATGCGCTTTGCCAACCTGATCGAGCAATACCAGGGCGCGCCGCTGAAATGGGCTGATCTCAAATCGCTGCGCCCCAAGTCCGACCGCCCCTTGCGCGCACCCATGATTACCCTGTGCATACAGGGCGGCAAGAAAGATAAGCTGCGTCCAGGCGACCTGCTGGGCGCCCTGACCGGCGACGGTGGCCTGACCTTCGAGCAGGTGGGCAAGATCAACATCACCGAATTCAATTCTTACGTGGCGTTGGACCGTCAGATCGCCAAGCAGGTGTTCTCTCGCATCTCCAACAGCAACGTCAAGGGGCGCCGCTTTCGCATGCGCTTTCTGGAAGAGTTCTGAGCGCCCGTCGTGCCGGCCTTTTTTTGTTCTTCTATCCTTCCCAGCCAGCGTTCACATGCGGGACGGACCATTGCGTGACAGCCATCGGCTCAAGCGCCGGCTTGCCGAGGAAGGGGGCCGACAGGCAGTAGATGCCGGCGTGCGTCGATTGCCAAATCAGGTTCCGGTCCCATTCAATGAAAACGGCTTCCGTCGTACCCCGACGCCAGCTCATGTAGTCGTCGATTTCGCCGTCACGCGGTGGGACGAAGTACGCGACCTCTTTCGGCTCTGTCGGATCCGAAATGTCGAAGAGGCGAAGGCCTGCATTGAGATATGACAATGCAACGACATCTGGACGTGCTTTTCCTGGCGCAATCCAGTTCTGCATGACGCGTGAGCTGAAGCGGCCTCGCGCCATCGCAAAGTCCTTGTAGGGAGCATCAGGATGCGGCATCGGACGCGGGAAGAGACCGATGATGCGCGGCTTGGTCGGGTCCTTCACGTCGATGACGTAGCTCGTGTGAAACGGCTCACGACAGTCGGACTCAAGGGCTTCGGGTATCGCGATAACGAGATTCTGCAACTGCGGATAGCGCTGCGGATCGGCCGTCACAGGCACGACATGGTGATAAGGAATGGCGCCGATGGCTTCAAGCGGATGCGCCACCCGACCATAAACCTTGGGATTGCGAATGTCGGACAGGTCGTGGACGTACATTCCGAAGTGCCCCCATCCACCATATCCGACGGTACCCCCATCCTCGACCCTGACCGGGACGATGCAGGGGGTGCGGTTGCCGGTCCATGAGCATTGATCGCCAGCAAACGGATAGGTCTCGCGGTAATGCTGCTCTTCATCGAGCCTCTGCCCTGGAACCCACCATCGCGATACTTCCTTCAACTTGGCTGGGTCGGACATGTCTACGATCATCAACCCGTTGCTGTACACGCGCTCCGTGCTTTCCATGCGCAATTGGTCGTCCCAGCCGCAGGCCAGATAAGCGTACCGGCCTCCATCATAGAAAGGCAAATGGACGCCGTGACCTGTGCTGCCTGTTTCAAATTCGCTCAGCAACCGGGTCTTTTCGGGATTTGTGACGTCGTAGATCTTGATGCCACGAAAGCCGGGATTATCGATCGCCTTGCGGGCGTATTCCGTGTGATATTTCCCGCGGGGATATTCCGGTGTTCCCGGCGTCAGCGGCATCTGATGCGCGACCACGCGGATCCACTTCTTCAGTTGTTGGTTGTAGACGCAGCTCTGGAATGTGGGGAGACCTCCTTCATCGATCACCGTCGCTTTCAGGGGGTCCGTGACATCGACCCAACCGCCCTGGAAAGCAATAAGGCGGCGCTTTCCTTTCGCCCACATGCATGAGTGTTCATCCCCAAACATCCTCAGCTTGATCGACGGATAATAAGCAAGGACCTCCATGTTGGAGATGTACTGATTACGGTCGAGATAATTTAATGCACCGGCCGGCAACCGGAATGGCACCGTGCCGCCACCCGGCATAACACCTTCTACCCGCTCGCCTTCGACGAGCGATTTAGAAGTGTGATCATCGTTTCCTGCCATTACCGCTCTCCTGTCCTTTATGGCTGATTACCATCCGCCAGCCTCATTTACCCACTCGTCAGCAGGGGACCGCCCGGGCATCAGAGCGGTTGGAAACCGATATCCTTGACCAGTTTCGCGAAGCGGTCCGTATCGCTCTTGATCAATTCAGCGAACTGCTGCGGGGACTTTATCGTCGGTATCAAGCCAAGGGCTTTCAACTTCTCTTGTATGTCCGGCTCTGCAAGTATCTGGTTTATGGCCGTGTTCAGCTTTTCTACGATTTTTGGATCTGTCCCGGCCGGCGCAACAATACCGTTCCAGCCAGGCACGGAATAGCCCGGCAACCTGTCGCCTATCGCTGGTAATTCGGGAAGAAACTTATCCTTCGCCGTGATCCCCACCAGATGAACCCTACCGGATTGTATGGACGGAGCGAGGCTAGTGTACGAAGAAACACCCAGGTCCAGTTGTCCGCTGGCGAGATCCGTGACTATCGGGCCGACATCCTTATAGGAGATGTTCTGCACATCGAAACCATTTTCGTGAGCAATAAGGGCGACCGACAGATGAGGCAGGCCTCCTTGGCTAGGGCTGCCCAGTTTCACCTCTCGCTTTCCTTGCTTAGCCCAATCAATGACGTCCTTGATGTTCTTCAGCGGCCCGTTCACGTTCGACACGATCGCAAGGTAGTTTTCCGCGATCTCAACGACCGGCACAAAGTCCTTCTGCGGGTCGTACATAAGCTTCGCAGTGACAAACGGCGCGAGAGCCAAATTTGTGATCTGCACGACCCCGATGGTGTACCCGTCCGGCTTCGCCCTTGCAACGCGGTTCAGCCCAATCTGGCCACTCGCCCCTGCGTGGTTTTCC
>DATJHN010000173.1:0-9113 GCA_035493915.1 Bordetella sp. | reverse complement strand
GAGGGCGTGTTGTAGCCCAGCACGATCAGTTCGGCGCTTTGCAGCGACATCGACCGCCAGGTTTCGGGCCAGCGGCGGTCATTGCAGATGCACATGCCGACGTTGATGTCCTGCGTGTTCCACACCGGGAAACCCAGGTCGCCGACCTGGAAGAATTTCTTCTCCAGGTGCTGGAACGGTGCGTCCGGTTTGTGATCGTCATGGCCGGGCAGGTGAACCTTGCGGTACTTGCCGACTATCTTGGCGCTGCGGTCCACCAGCACGGCCGTATTGAAGCGGCGGCCGTCGGCGGTCAGTTCGGCATAGCCCAGATAAAAACCTACACCCAGTTCGCGTGCCGCGTCGAACAGCGGCTGCACGTCGGCATTGGGCATGGAGCGCTCGAAATAGCGTTCGACGGCTTCTTCCTCGGTCATCCAGTAGCGCGGGAAGAAGGTGGTCAGGGCCAGTTCGGGAAACACCACGAAGGTGGCCTGGCGTGCCGCGGCTTCGCGCAGCATTTCCACCAATCGCTTGACGACGGTCTGGCGCGTGTCGGCCAGGTGGACCGGCCCCATCTGGGCAACGGCCAATCCGAATTTGCGGGCGCGGGATGTCTGGGGCATGGGGCAGGGCTCCGGGAGGACGGGTTACGTACACGACGCGCGGCAGGCGCGGGCGGCGGCACGAAACGGGAAGTGATTCAAAGGGAACGTGCGCATGATGCGCGAAGGTGGCGTCCGGCGAAACCCGGACGGCCCGGCCGGGGATTGCGGCGCAGCATCCGCCGGATTGCCGCAAGTTGATGATCTGCAAGGACTTATCGGCATCCGCGCGCGTTCGGACACGGCCCGGATATAACGCCGCCTTATAGGCGCCGCACAAATCTCGATGGCGCGCGCCGCTATTCGCTGCGCTGGTAGCGCCCGTCCGGTCCCGAATGGTAGTGGGTGACCTTGTCGCCTTGCGGGCCGAAATACACGTACATGTCGGAATGCCAGCGGCCGTCCAGCACGTAGTGGTACGTCCATACCACCTCATGCTTGTCGCCCAGGCCCACCGCGCCTATCCGGGCCGGCGGCCCGAATTCGCAGCGCACGGCAGCGGGCGTCCAATCTCCCTGGTTCAGGCGGTCGAAGTGTTCCGGCGACATCAGGTCTTGCATGCGTACCGCGCGGCCCTGGGCATCCAGATCCGTGCCCCAGGCGTTGCTGCCCTGCGGCATCTGCGACCAGACCACCCGGCGGGCGCCGTCCGGACGGGTGCAGGTATAGGTCGGGTTGCCGTAGTGCGATTCCATATCCGCCAACGACGTGCCGGGCGGCGTCCCGGCGATGTTGGCGCAGCCGGCCAGCAGGCCGGCGATTAACAGGGGGGCGGCGCTGGCGCGGAGGGGCATGCGGATCATGGCGGTTCCTGCAGGGTTGCCGCCGTCGCGCGATGGCATGGACGCGGCGGCCAGGCGAAGGGACAACGCGGGCCGGCAACCCGGCCTCGTTGCAAGAGCTTAACGCCGCAATGCCCGGTTTCCTAGATGGCTTATGGCTAGGAAACATTCCCGGCGGTGAACATCGTCGCGGTCAGTGTCCATCATGCCCTTCATTTCCGCGTGGGGCCGGTGCCGCGCCATGCGGCGCAGCCCCTTACGCCACGCCGAACAGCCCCGCGGTCTGGGCCAGCCACACGCATGCATGCAGCGTCACACCGATCAGGCCGCCGACCACCATGCCGTTGAAGCGTATGTATTGCAGATCGCGGCCGATGCTCAATTCCAGTTCATCGACGAACTGGCGCTCGTCCCAATTACGCACTGTTTGCGCGATGTGATCGGTGATGCCCTGGCGCAGGCCAGTTGCCAGGCGCTCCGCGCCCGCCAGCACATGCTGGTTGATGGCATCGCGCAGCGCCGGGTCGGCGGCCAACTGGTTGCCTAGCGCCGCCAGGGTCTGCTCCAGATGCCGGCCCAGCGCCGAATCGCCGCTGGACAGATCGCGCCGCAGCGCCTCGCGCACCTCGTCCCAGATGCCCTGGACATAGTCGCCCACCTGCTCGTGCGCGATGATCCGTTCCTTGACCTGCTGCACTTGCCGCTGCATTTCCGGATCGTCGCGCAGCCGCGCCACGTAGCCGCCCAGCCAGGCCTCGTAGTCGCGCCGCAGCGGATGGTCAGGCTGCGCCAGTACGTCATGCAATTCGTCCAGCAGGGCGCGCGCCAGGCGTTCGGCCAGGGTATCGGCGATGTCGTCCACCGGCCTGACCAGGTTCAGCGCCTTGGCCATGCGCGGCCATTCCTTGCGCGCATACTTCACCATCAGCGCCGACGCGCGAGCCTTTACCGGTTCGCCCTGCAAATAGGCCGCCAGGCGGTTCAGTGCTTCATCGAGTAGCGCATGGTGCCGCCCATCCCGCGCCAGCAGCTCGAACAGATCACCCGCGGTCTGGGCCGCGTTCCACTCGCGCAGGCGGCGCACCACGAACCCGTATATTCCCGCGCGCACGGCCTGTTCATCCAGCAGGTCCATTGCATGCAGCGCCCAGGTGCGCGCCGTTGCCGCTACCACCCGGGCCTGGCGCGGATCGCTCAGCCACTGGCCCAGGCGCGTCGCCGGATCGAAGATACGCAAGCGTTCCAGCAGCGACACCGGATCCAGGAAATGATCGCGCACGAAAACCGCCAGGTTGTCGGCGATGCGCGCCTTGTTCGCTGGGATGATCGCGGTGTGGGGAATCGGCAGTCCGAGCGGCCGGCGAAACAGCGCCACCACCGCGAACCAGTCGGCCAGCGCGCCGATCGTTGCCGCTTCGCAGAACGCGCGAACCCAGGCCCATGCGCCCTGGCCGCCCATCGCGTAACTGAGCGCCGCGCCGGCCAGCGTCGCGGCCAGCGAGGCGCCTGCCCAGGTCTTCATGCGGCGCAATGATGCCTTGCGGGGATCGACTGCCAAAAATGGCCCTCCTGGCGATGCGGACGATATTCCGCTTAAGGTTTTGGATAGCGTTAGTATCTCGCCAGGATATCCTGCCCGGGCCGCCGTTCGGGCGAACGGCGCCGCTTCCCGCCAAGCGGAACCGAATTACAGGAGATACGAATGAAAGTCGCGGTCATGGGTGCCGGCGCTGTCGGCTGCTATTTCGGGGCCATGCTGGCCCGCGCCGGTCACCAGGTCGCCCTGATCGGGCGGCCCGTCCACATGGATGCCGTCAGGGCCAATGGGCTGTTCCTGGATGCACGCGCCTTCCAGGCCCACGTTCCCATGCAGGCCGGCACCGGCCCCGACATGGCGGCCGGCGCCGACGTGGTTCTGTTCTGCGTGAAGTCCGCCGACACCGAAAGCGCCGGTCGTGCGCTGGCGCCGCATCTTGCGCCCAATGCGCTGGTCCTGAGCCTGCAGAATGGCGTCGACAACGCCGAGCGCCTGCAGGCCGTGCTGCCGCAGACGGTCGTTCCCGCCGTCGTCTACGTGGCAACCGAAATGGCCGGACCCGGCCACGTCAAGCACCATGGGCGCGGCGAACTCGTCATCGGTCCTTCGTTCGGCAGCCGGCGTTTCGCCGACGAATGCGCCGCCGCCGACGTGCCGGTCGAAATTTCCGATAACGTCCTCGGCGCGCTATGGGCCAAGCTCATCGTCAATTGCGCCTACAACGCGCTGTCGGCCATTGCCCGCATGTCCTATGGCGAACTGTACAAGGGCCAGGGCATCCCGCAGGTCATGCGCGACGTCGTGCATGAATGCCTGGCGGTCGCCCAGGCCGAAGGCATCACCGTCCCCGGCGACAGCTGGGCCGGCGTGCTCAAGATCGTCGAAACCATGCCGGCCCAGTTCTCTTCCACCGCGCAGGACATGGCGCGCGGCAAGGCGACGGAGATCGACTACCTGAACGGTTATATCGAACGCAAAGGGCGCGAGCGCGCGATTGCCACACCGGTCAATCGCACGCTGCACGCCCTGGTAAAGCTGCTGGAAAACCGGCCGGGAGCGGCGGGGTAGCGCGCGGATTACGCGGCGCCGGCGATCAGCGGAAGAGCTTCGATGCCGTCAGCGCTACCAGCGCGCCCTGGTGGCGGGCGCCTTGCAGGTCGATCTCGCTGGGTTGGCGCGAACCGTCGCCGCCCGCGATCGTCGTCGCGCCGTAGGGCGCGCCGCCGATGATCTGCTCCATATTCATCTGGCCTTGATGGCTGTAGGGCAGGCCCACGACCACCATGCCGAAATGCAGCAGGTTGGTGATGATGGAAAACAGCGTCGTTTCCTGGCCGCCATGCTGCGTCGCCGTGGAAGCGAAAGCCGCGCCGACCTTGCCGTTCAGGGCGCCGCGCGCCCACAGGCCGCCGGTCTGGTCCAGGAAGGACGCCATCTGGGACGACATGCGGCCGTAGCGCGTGCCGGTACCGATGACGATCGCGTCGTAATTTTCCAGATCGGCGACCGTGGCTACCGGCGCATCCTGATCCAGCTTGAAGTGCGCGCCCTTGGCGATGTCTTCCGGCACCGTTTCCGGCACGCGCTTGACGTCGACTTGCGCGCCTTCGCCGCGCGCGCCGTCGGCAACGGCATACGCCATCTGCTCGGTGTGTCCGTACGAGGAATAGTAGAGAACGAGTACCTTGGCCATTGCTTGTCCTTGCCGTTGAGGGATGACGCGGCGCACCACCGCGGTCCACCGTTCCGGCAAGGTTAAAAGACTCGACCCATAGACAGAAGCCTATATATATCGATGGGTACTATCGCTTCTATTGATGGGTCGTGCTGGCGCAGCGCCCGCGCGCGTTGTCCAGGCTGATAGCGGCCGCGCGCAACCGCGCCGTCTGGTCGCCGCGTTCCGGTGGCAGCTTGCCCGTCGCGAAGGCCAGCACGACGTTGTCCGGCATATTCGCCACATACGTCTGGCCGACGCACGTGCAGTAGCCGTCCCAGGCGCTCGAGGACTTGGGCGCATAGGGATCGAGCTGGGGCTTGCGCTGCAGCAGCGACTTGCATTGCTGCACAGTGCCCGGCACCAGGTTCTGCCGCATCGCTCTCAGGCTTCCCGACTGGGATTGCGGCTGCATTTGCGGCTGCGTTTGCGCGCGCGAGTCACCGGGCCAGCCCAGCACCGCGCCGGCCAGCAGGCATCCGCCCAGGCCGGCAAGCAAACGCAGAAAGCCTTTCGACATCAGGCGGTATGGATCAGCATGCGGAATATGGCTGGGCATCATGTTCATGACTCATGTTGCGTACAAACATCACGAGGGGGCGACGTATTCGTATTGTGGGCAGTGAACGCCCCGAAACAAACCGCAAACACGCTGGCATATAGGCCGCTTATCCGCCTTAACCCGATTTCATGCCGCTGTAATGTGCTGGCAGAAGCCATGGATTCTCAGAGCCGCGTGGGGATCTCTGCCCATGTCCTGGACCATAAGTGCGGAGGGGAAATGTTAGGTTTCATCACGGGCAAACTGCCCGGCGCACGGCGGCGTGACGCCGACGAAGCGGGCGAACTCGCCGCGCTACATCGCGCCCAGGCCATCATCGAATTCGATCTGGACGGCCACGTCTTGCGGGCCAACGACAACTTCCTGGCGATTTTCGGCTACGAGCTGGACGAGGTGCTGGGCCGGCATCACAGTATGTTCGTCAGCCCGGCCGAAAGCGCCACCCATGACTACGCGCGCTTCTGGGAGGACCTGGCCCAGGGCATTTGCCAGAGCGGCCGCTACAAACGCTTTGCGCGCGATGGCAGCCGCATCTGGCTGCAGGCCACCTATAACCCGGTTTTCGATCGCCGCGGCGAGCTCGTCAAGGTCGTGAAGGTCGCCACCGACATTACCGCCGAGCAGCGCCGCGACGATGACACGGCGGGCCAGCTGGCCGCCATCTCCAAGGTGCAGGCCATCATCGAATTCGAACTGGACGGCACCATCATCGGCGCGAACCGCCTGTTCCTGGATGCCATGGGCTACGACGAGGATGAAATCGTCGGACGCCACCACAGCATGTTCGTCCTGCCGGAGGAAAAGCAGTCGCCAGCCTATGCGGAATTCTGGCGCCGCCTGGCCGCGGGTATGCACGACACCGGACAGTACCTGCGCATCGGCAAGGGCGGCCGCGAAGTCTGGATCGAGGCCAGCTACAACCCGATCGTGGACTCCGAAGGCCGGCCTTTCAAGGTGGTGAAGTTCGCCACCGACATTACCCGCCGCTTCGTCGCAGCCCGCCAGCTGGGCCAGGCGGTACAGGGCCTGACCGCGAACGCCGAACGCGCGGAGCAGGCCAACACCCTGGCGCAGGAAGCCGTTGGCGTCGCCGAAGCCGGCGGCCGTACGGTAAGCGACGTCGTGCGGACCATGGGCGCCATCACGGAGAGCTCGCGCCGCATCGCCGATATCATCGGCGTCATGGATGGCGTGGCCTTCCAGACCAATATCCTCGCCCTGAACGCCGCCGTCGAAGCTGCCCGCGCCGGCAGCCACGGCAAGGGATTTGCCGTGGTGGCGGCGGAGGTACGCAACCTGGCGCAGCACAGCGCCTCCGCGGCCAAGGAGATCAAGGCCCTGATCCAGGCGTCCGTGGAGCAGATCGGGCAGGGCGCCAACCTGGTGCAATCGGCCGGTACCACGATGGAAGATATCGTCGCTTCGTCCCGGCGCGTTACCGGCATCATGGCCGAGGTCGTGGAGGTTTCGCTGGTGCAATCGCGGGCACTGGGCGAGGTCACCGACGCGCTGACGCAGCGCTAGCGCGCCAGGCGATTTCCGTCATAGGCAGCGGATACAATGCCCTTCACGCTACCGCGCCAGCCTGAAGGGGGCCATCATGTCGTACATGTTGCTTATCGTCGAGCCGCGCGGCCAGCGCGCCCAACGCTCGGAAACCGAAGGCCGCCAGGTCTACGATCAAATGCGGCGCTTTGCAGAAAACCTGCAATCGCAAGGCAAACTGCTTGCCTGCGAATCGTTGGCCCAGGATAGCGAAGGCACCCGCCTCCAGGTACGCGAAGGCCGTCAACGCCTGACCGACGGCCCCTTCGCGGAAGCCAAGGAAATGGTCGGCGGTTTCTTCCTGCTCGATTGCGATACCCGCGAGGAAGCCCTGGCCATAGCCGCCGCATGCCCCGCGGCCGAATGGGCCACCGTCGAAGTCCGCCGCGCCGCGCCCTGCTACGAATAAAAGGCGCCGCCATGCCGCGTCGCGTTTCGCCGCCGCTCCTGGCCGCGGCCAGGCCGGGTGATCCTCTGTCTCGGATCGTGAGCAGCGCCACGCGGGGCGGCAAGATGCCGCATGGCCGCGCTGTCATCAGGCCGCGGATCCGCGCGGCCGAGCTTTCCATTTCCAGTGTTCGGGGTTTTCCCGAAAAATTCCGTGCGACTGTCGAAAGACGCTTGCCGTGCCCGTCGTGCGGGTATGGGCCGCGTCGCGGCCGGCTTGCGCGGAACCAGCCGTCCCAGGATGGAGCGGTGCCGCGATGACCCAGGCCGCCACGCGTACCGCCATCGACACGGTATGGCGCAGCGAAGCCGCCAAGGTCATCGCCGGCGTCGCGCGGCTGGTACGCGATGTCGGCCTGGCGGAAGACTTTGCCCAGGACGCGCTGGTCGCGGCGCTGGAGCATTGGCCGCGTACCGGGGTGCCCGACAATCCGGGAGCCTGGCTGATGACGACGGCAAAAAATCGCGCACTGGACCGCCTGCGGCAGGACGCCCTGCACACGCGCAAGCACGAACAGTTGGGCCAGGATATGGATGCGCTGGAAACCAGCGTGGAGCCCGATTTCGTCGATGCCCTGGATGCGGCGCGCCAGGACGATATCGGCGATGACCTGTTGCGGCTGGTATTCACGGCCTGCCATCCGGTGCTGTCCACGGATGCCCGCGTCGCGCTGACCCTGCGGCTGCTATGCGGCTTGACCACGGACGAGATCGCGCGCGCCTTCCTGGTTGGCGAACCGACCATCGCGCAGCGCATCGTGCGGGCCAAGCGCACGCTGTCCAAGGCCGGAGTTCCGTTCGAGGTACCACCCGCGCATCTGCGCGCGGAGCGGCTGGCATCCGTGCTGGAAGTAATCTACCTGGTCTTCAACGAAGGCTATGCCGCGACGGCGGGCGACGACTGGATGCGTCCGGCGCTATGCCAGGAGGCCATCCGGCTCGGACGCGTGCTGGCCGGCCTGGCGCCGGAAGAAAGCGAAGTGCATGGGCTGGTGGCCCTGATGGAATTGCAGGCCTCGCGCATGCAGGCGCGGGTGGATGAGCAGGGCGCACCGGTGCTGCTGCCCGACCAGGATCGCGCCCGCTGGGACCAGGGGCTGATCGCGCGCGGGCTGGCTGCGCTGGCGCGTGCCGAAGCGCTGGACGGGCAGGGACCCTATGCGCTGCAGGCGGCGCTGGCGGCGTGCCACGCGCGCGCACCGACGGCGGCGGATACGGATTGGGTGCGCATCGTGGCGCTGTACGACGTGCTGATGCAGCGCGCGCCATCGCCGGTAGTGGCCCTGAACCGGGCGGTCGCCGTGGGCATGGCGCATGGGCCGGCCGCCGCCTTGCCGCTGGTGGAGGCGCTGGGCCGGGAGGCATCCTTGCGCCAGTACCCCTGGCTGCCCAGCGTGCGCGGCGATCTGCTAGCCCGCCTGGGGCGCAATGCGCAGGCGCGTGCCGCGTTCGAAGAGGCCGCCGGAATGACCCGCAACGCGCGCGATCGCGATGTGTTGCTGGCACGGGCGCGGGCGCTAAAGGAATAAGGCCGGCTCCGTGCGGAAGGCCGGCCCAATGCAGGAAGCCACCTTTATGCAGGTCGGCTTCTACGAAACAAAAGGCCGGCCCCATGCAAAAGGCCAGCCCATTACGGGCTGGCCCATTGCAAACAGATCCGTGCCGCTGCCGGCGCACGGCCTGCCTGGGCCGGCTGCACGCCGGCCGGTTGCCGATCAGTGGCCGGTGCTGTCGCCGCGGCGGCTGGTCTCGAACAGGAACCAGGTGCGCTGTTCGGTTTCGTCGATCCAGTTCTCGATCAGGCTGGCGGTGGCGATGTCGCGATGCTCGTCGCACAGATCATGCACTTCGCGCATGAAGGACGTCAGGCTCTTGTTGTCGCCCTGCAGTTCGGCCAGCATGTCCAGCGGCTGTACGTAGGCGGCATCATTGTCCAGCAGGC
>DATJHN010000172.1:0-15110 GCA_035493915.1 Bordetella sp. | reverse complement strand
GCCCAGGAAAGGCTGACCGGGCTGATACGCAGCGCTCAAGAGGCCGCCCTGAATCCCGCCCCCCTGGGGAAACTCGTCCGCGCCATCCTCGACACGGAACAGGTCCATACCGGAGCAGACCTGGCAGTGCTGCTGCGTCCCATGGTGCACGAGCTGTGGAAGGAACACGTCTCGTGGCATGCTGACGCGAACACGAAAGTAACCGACTTGACACCAGAGCTGCCGCCGTCCCTGGCAGACTTCGCCGCCACCTATCTGCGCGAACATCCCACCGAGAATGCGCGGGCTTTCTTTCTGCCGTTCCATCAACTGGCCCAGCGCGATATTGAAATCCCTGACGATATCGCGCTGGCTTTCAGCCGCGGCATCTTGCCGTTCGAAACCTTTCGCGATCTTGTCGCGGTCTACGTAAGCCGGCTTCCCGTCCACGAGCCGGAGCACTGGCATTTCGGCTTTACCGCCGCCGTCTGGAACGATGCCACCTACTGGGAACATAGTCTTGCGGCACTGTGTTCCCCGATCACCATGGCGCTTCTGGATGGCGGCGCGATCACGCCGGAAACGCTGCTGGACTGGATAGGCATGACGGCACGCGTGCAAAGCGTCGCTTCTGGCTACGCGCCGCAAAACGACGCATCTCCCACGCCGTCTGAATATTCCCATCCGGTGGCCCTGCTCCTGGCCGACTGGAGCATTGCCAATTTCTACGACCAGCCGGCGCGCAACGCAGCCCTACTCCGGCATCCTGAAAAGCTGCGGGCCCTGGCCGACAATCTCGTACCGTTCAAGCACATCGAATATCTTCTTTCAGTAGCGGATTCGGTGGACGCACGGGTCCTGGAAAATGAAATGGACCGCGTCGCCGCGGAGTATGCGCGATCGGACACCCCCAACAAAACACCGCAGCAACGGGCCTTTTTCTACACGCACCAATTCCGGACGAATATGAGCCCGGAACAAACCCGACGCTTGGACGAGTCGCGGCGCAACCTGGTGGTCACGCCGGCGCAACTCTACGCTCGAATCATTCAGGGAGACGAGCTTGGAGAAACCGCGGAACAGGAATTAGGTGACATGTCGGATCTGCGCAAGCAAGCCGCCGAGACCCGGGATCGCCTGCGCCATTTGCACCGCGCCATGGAAAACCTGCGTGCCAATATTCCCGCCGGCACCCCCCACGAACGCCAGTGCGCGCGCTTTGCCGACGCCTGGCAAGGTGCCATCACCGTGCTGGACGACCTGTTGCAGCCCCCGCTGGAAACGCGTCTGGCGAAAAACCCAAAGGAAATCGCCGACAGACTGCGCGCCATGGGTGCGGACCTGGCATTCCAGATAACCGATAAGGAAGAACACCAGGGCATTCCGGCATCCATGCTGCTCGCTTAAGTGGGCTGGGCGCCGCGCGCATACCTGCCGCGGCGCCGGATCCGCCACCGCCATGACCGGGTTGGCAAGGTCCTCAATATGGGAAACGCGTAATGATCAACAACACTACAACCCCGATCTGCAGCACGGCGCCTCACTCCGCGAACAGCAGCGAATCGAATGCCAACAGAACGCGCGAAGCTCTGACACCCCTGGAAGAATTGGCGACACACATGCAACACGTACAGACCGTGGTGATCGACTCACCGCGAGTCCATGAGCTCGCCTACGAGATTCTGCACGACCACCACCATCTGATCGACGAATCCGGCGGTACCGCGCTCGTCACGACCCTGGCTGAGCTTTTGCACAATCTATCCGAGCCCCACCAGGACGCGCCTCTCCAGCCGGCCAAAACACCAGACGCCATATCGAGAAATGCGGCGGAATCGGCAGGACAGCGCCCTCGGGACACGCCACAGTCTTCCACTCACCTTATCGGACCGAGTCCGCACCTGGGGGATCCGGACACAAACGAAGAGGAACTTCGCTGGGAATCAAAGGCCGCCAACGAGCTTATCGCGGCATGGGAATCGCGAAACATTCCAAAGCGCCAGCAATGGCACATGGTCAATTTCATGACCCAGGGATTCCATGAGCCCTGGGTCGACGCCCATGTCCCGACTTTTATCGGCATCCCGGGTCGCTTGGAAGCGTGGTTCGAATATAGCGACCAGACAGACCTGCGCCCCTGGCTGGACGATGCCATGAAAGCGGCAGTGGTCAGATGGCTGAATGACAGCGACATCCAATCCGAAACGCTTGGACTGTTGCCCGCAATGATCCGAAGCAGCCTGGGCGTGGCGCAAATCGACAGCATCCTGAATTCCGACATCCCGCTTCACCAGCTGAATATCGCATTCGGCCCGTCGGCCGCGACGCCCAATCACATCAGATATGGCCTGCTCCGGCATGACACGTTATATGAATGGCTCAATGGCAGCCGCGAACAGGCAGGACTGGAAATGTTGCTCGAGCTGGAGCCGACCAATCTTTCGCCATTGCGCCAAACCGCGGCCGATACCCGGGACCGCCTGTACCGCCTGATTCATATATCGAACGCCGCGCGCAGCGCGATGCATGGCCGCGCCGAATATGCCGGATACGCCAAGCGCCTAAAGGAACTGGTGGAAAATTGGCGTGCTGCGGTCTCGGTCCTGAATGAATTGCTGCAACCCTCGCTGGAAACCGACGCGACGGCAGATCCTGCACGCATAGCAAGGTGCCTGAGCAATTTATGCGGCCGATCGAATTCGCAAGGACGGCATCTTGACGCCTTGCTCGCGACCGCAAAGCTACGCGCCTGAATCGCGCCGTCGCCCCAGCACCTGCCGCAACGCCAGGTCCGCCGCCGCCATGCCCATGGTGGCGGTGATCGTGACCGACGAGCCGTAGCCCGCGCAGGACAGGCCCTGAGGCGCCAGCGGCTGCACCATGGCGCCTACGGCGTCTTCCTCTTCGGCAGCCGCCATCCATGCAGCGGGCAGGATGGCGGGCTGGTCGAACCAGAGCGCCTGCACCCGCATTTTGGGCGTACGCGCGGGCGCCTTGCCCGCCTTGGGCGATGCCTTGGGGTAGCCATGCTCGCGCCGCAGCTTGTTGCGCAGCTTGGCCAACAAGGCGTCATTGCAAGCCTGCGATAGATCACCGGTGCGCAGCGCCAGCGGATCGGTCTTGCCGCCCGCGCCGCCGCACACAAGCAGCGAAATGCCGCGCCGCCGTGCATGCAGGATCATGGCGATCTTGGCGGCGGCCTGATCGGTGCAATCGACAACGGCGTCGTAGCCGTCCGCCAGCACTTCGGCAACGTTGTCCGGCGTGACGAAATCGTCAACCTGCGTGATGGCGCATTCCGGATTGATGCCGGCGATGCGTGCCGCCATCGCCGCCACCTTGGCCTGCCCCAGTGTCTCGGACAGCGCGTGGATCTGGCGATTGACGTTCGATTCCGCGATATGGTCCAGATCGATCAGCGTCAAGGCGCCGATGCCGCTGCGGGCCAGCGCCTCTGCTGTCCAGGATCCCACGCCGCCCAGGCCGACCACGGCGATGCGCGCGGCACGCAAGCGATCTGGCGCGCCTGGGCCATATAGGCGCGCCAGGCCGCCAAAACGGCGTTCGGCGTCGATATCGCAAGCAATGGGATCGGTCGGTGCGGTCATGATGGACGGCATTTTCTCATGCCATCGCGCTACCGCGCAGTGGCGCGCGGCGGACCGCGCCGGACGGTCAGTGCATTTCCAGCTTGTAGCCCACGCCGTAAATGGAGCGGATCAGGTCATGCCCCGGCAGTACGGTTTCGAACTTGCGGCGCAGGTTCTTGATATGGCTGTCGACGGTGCGATCCGTCACCACGCGATGATCCGCATACAGGTGGTTCAACAGTGCGTCGCGCGACAGGATCTTGCCTTCCGCGGCAGCCAGGGCCTGGAGCAGGCGGAATTCCACGGGAGTCAACGCCAAGGCCTTGCCGTCCAAGGTGGCGACGTGATGTTCGGGCCGGATTTCCAGCAGCGACGGGTGATTGTTCCCCTGGCCATTGTTGCGCGCGCGGCGCAGGATGGCCTTGACGCGGGCCACGACCTCGCGCGGGCTGAACGGCTTGCAGATGTAATCGTCGGCACCCATTTCCAGGCCTATCAGCCTGTCGATTTCCTCTACGCGAGCGGTCACCATGATCACCGGCACATCGCTGAAGGTACGCAGCTCGCGGCAGACTTCCAGGCCGTCGCGGCCCGGAAGCATCAGATCCAGCAGGACCAGTTCGGGTTTCAAGCGGCGGATCGCGGCCAGCGCTTCGCGGCCATCGGCCACGGATTCCGTCTCATGACGCGCGGCGCGCAGATAATCGGTCAGCAGCGATGACAGCTTGGGTTCGTCTTCTACGATCAGAATCATGATGTCTCTCAGGACGTGGCCACTTGGGCCTCGGGAAAAACGATGCGCACACGCAATCCACCCAGCTCGGACGGCATGGCCTCGATGGTGCCGCGGTGCGACTCGACGATGCGCTGGCAGATGGCCAGGCCCAGGCCGGCGCCCCCGCTTTCACGCGAGCGCGAGGGATCCACGCGAAACAGGCGGTCGAACAGCCGCGACAGGAATTGCGGCGGCACGCCCGGCGCGGAGTCCTGGCATTCCACCGCCACCGTGTTGCCTTCGGCGCGCACGGAAACTCGTACGACGCCGTTCGGGTCGGTATAGCGCAAGGTGTTCTCCAGCAAATTGCTCATCAGCTGGGTCAGGCGCTGCGCATCGCCTTCGATGACGAAGCCGTCCGCGCCGATATCGGTTTCCACCCGCAGTCCGCGGGCACCGAAACGTTCACGATACGTGTCCACCGCCTGCTCGGCAATGCCGGCCACGTCCACCGGCAGCATGCGATAAGACAGCGCACCCACATCGGCGAGCGCCAGCTCGTACAGGTCGTCGATCAATTTGCTCAGCAGCGAAACCTCGGCTTGCAGCGATGCCAACGCATCCGGCGAAAAGGGCCGCACGCCGTCCTGCAGCGCCTCCATTTCACCTCGCAACACCGCCAGCGGAGTGCGCAATTCATGCGAAATATCGGCCACCATTTCGCGCCGCAGCCCCTCGTTGCGCTCCAGGGTATAGGCCAGGCGGTTGAAATCCTGGCCCAACCGACCCAATTCGTCGGCCGACGTCACATTCACGCGTGTCGCGTAATCGCCCGCCGACAGCCTGTGGGTGGCGCTGGCCAGCCGTCGCACCGGCGCCAGGAAAATACGGGCCAGGAAAATACTGACGGCGGCGGCCAGCAGGGCCGCCAGCATGCCGATGACCCAGGTGGCTTCCGATTGTTCGCGCTGGAAGCGCTGGTCGGCCTCGCTGGGCAGGCGGTTGGGAAAGGGTGTCACCAGCCATCCCACCGTCATGCCGTCGACGTCGACAGAGCGACGCGGGGCGCCCGGCGCCGGCGCCGAATAGCCCGCGACGACGCGCATCTGGTTGTCCAGCAGCGTAAAAGGCAGCGCCAGGAAATCACGGCCGCGCGACCAGTCGGCGTCGGGCGGCAGTTCCAGGGAGGGCGGGGGTGGGGTCAGATTGGGATCGAGTTCGGACAGCCATTCCAGCACGCCATGCTGCGGCGGATGCCGGCGCGCGGCCGGATCGCTGGCGGGTACCGTCAGGACATGGCTCCAAAGCGAAGCGTTGCCGCGCAGGGCATCCCAACTACCGCGTTCGCGATAAATATCCGCCAATGACTGCCGCATGCGTTCGACTCGCCGTAACTCCCTTTCCTTGACGTACGAGAGGAAATGGCGCTCGAAGTTCCATCGGACAGCACTACCCATGGCCAATGTCACGGTCAGGCTGGTGGCGAGAATGGCCAGGAAAAGTTTGAAGGTAATGCCTAATCGCATAGCGGAGCAGTGCCGGGATCCGGGCAGGACGCCCCTACCCCGGAGGAGGTTTTGGATCGCATCTTACCTACAAGGTTGCGTGCGCCATCCCGATTGCGTCACTGTTCCACAATCTTTACGCCTTGCCACATGGCATTGGGGCGCTCTCACGGTGCAAGGCGGGTGCAGAGCCGGCTTGCCAATATTTCGCGCCCTCCCCGCTCGGGGCGATGCTGGCCAATTCATACTGTTGCATAAATGTTACTGACGAACTCGCCTACTTGATTGACTCGACATAGGGTGGAGATAGGGACAGAATAGGACACATTCACCGTGTCCCACCCCGAAAATTCCCCCTCGATCTCGCCTATTGCCGCCTCCGCCTCTGGAGCCGTGTCGCTGTGCCTGATCAATATGATGAATCACGTGGCCTTGACCGGCGGACGTGTAACCGTTTCTCTCAGCGCCCTGCAAATCGGGCTCTCGACCTTCACGGTGGGCATACTTATCGCCGTTTTCGCCGTACTTCCGATGATTTTCTCGGTAAAAACCGGAAGATGGGTGGACAGGGTCGGCATACGGCGCCCCATGTATATCGGCACGGGTCTGCTGGCGGTAGGCACCGTGGTTCCCGCCATCGCTTCCACGCGGATTTCGCTGCTGTTGGCCTCATGTTGCGTGGGGATAGGCTTCATGTTGCACCAGGTAGCCACCCAGAACGTATTGGGCCAGGTGCATGCAACAGAACGGCTGCGCAATTTTTCGTGGATGTCCCTGGCCCTGGCGGCCTCTGGATTCTGCGGGCCCCTGGTGGGCGGACTTGCCATCGATCACATGGGTAGCGCGGCAGCGTTCGCGCTGTTGTCGGCGGGGCCGCTGGCCGCCGCGACCGGCCTGTACCGGCTGCGCCGCCATTTGAACCGGGGACGGCAGCGCCGCGAAGGCAGCTTCGAAGATACGCAGCGGCGCGTCACCGAACTGTTCGCACTGCCGGCGCTGCGCCGCATTCTGCTGGTCAATACGATTCTTTCCGGCGCCTGGGACAGCCATTTATTCATTGTGCCGCTCTTCGGCGTGGCGATCGGGCTGTCCGCTACCACCATCGGCGTCATATTGGCCTCCTTCTCGGCGGCAACTTTCGTCATCCGCCTGGCATTACCCGCTATCCAGCGACGAGTGCGGTCCTGGACGCTGATCCGGGTCGCGATGGGAACAGCCGCTGCGGACTTCATGATTTACCCGTTTTTCACCGACGTTGCCATCCTGATCGGCTTGTCTTTCGCGCTGGGACTGGCGCTGGGTTCCAGCCAACCCAGTATTCTGGCGCTGTTGCACCACCATTCGCCGCCCGGGCGCGCCGCCGAATCGGTAGGCTTGCGCATGGCCTTGATCAACGGTTCGCAGGTTTCCCTGCCGTTGACGTTCGGCGCACTGGGTGCGGTAATTGGCATCGCCCCCTTGTTCTGGGCCTATGCCCTGGCGCTCGCGACGGCCGGCTGGCTGAACCGCACGCCGCCCGTCGAATCTGATGGAAAAACCTGATCGACATGCAGTCCGATAGCGCCCCCTCTCCCGCTACCGATGGCAGCGCCATCCCTTTCCGGCTATGGACACAGGAAGAGCGGCATGCCTCGATGGAGGAAGCGCTGAAACATACGCGCGCGGGCCAGGACATCTGGATCTACGGCTATGGATCGCTGATCTGGCGGCCGGAATTCGACTACCTGGAGCGACGGCTGGCGACGTTGCGCGGCTATCACCGCGCCTTGTGCCTGTGGTCGCGGGTCAACCGCGGTACGCCGGAATCGCCCGGCCTGGTCTTCGGCCTGGATCGAGGCGGTTCCTGCCGCGGCGTGGTCTACCGGCTCGACAGCAGCCTGGTGCCAAAATTCTTTCCTTTGCTGTGGGCGCGGGAAATGTCTACCGGCGCCTATCTGCCGCGCTGGCTGTCGTGCAGCACGGACGAAGGCACGGTGCAGGCACTGGTCTTTGTCATGAACCGCGCCGGCCCCGCCTATATTCCCACCCTGCCGGAAGCGGAGATCCTGGCCATCGTGCGCCGCGCCAGCGGCCGCTACGGCCCATGCATCGATTACGTCCTGCAGACGGCCGATGCCTTGCACGAAGCAGGCATCCACGACCGGCGGCTGGCCCGCGTGGCGCGCCAGTTGGCGGCGCAGCGCCATACCCTGCCGGAAGGCTGAAGCCCCGATCCTGTCCGCCGAAAGGCGGATGACCCGCCCGTGCCCTCGGGATCAAGGCGCGCCGTGGGGCAAGGGCGGTAAACTGGCGGCTTCGCCACCCCAGGCCAGGCTGCCCGCTTCCTCGCACTCCATGCAGGTTCGCCACCGCGGCCGCCTTCCGTGAGCCTCGCCATGTCTCTCGCCGATCTGCGTCAAAGCTACGAAAAGAAAGTCCTGCTTGAAAGCGACGCCGCCGCCTCGCCCTTTGATCAATTTTCGATCTGGTTCGACGAAGCCCTGGCTGCCAAGGTGCCCGAACCCAATGCCATGACCCTGGCCACGGTCGACGATCGCGGCCGCCCTTCGGCCCGCATCGTGCTGATCAAGGGCGCGGATACGCGCGGTTTCGTTTTCTATACCAACTACGAATCGCGCAAGGGCCTGGAACTCGCCGCCAATCCGCGCGCCTGCCTGCTGTTTTTCTGGCAGCCTCTGGAGCGGCAGATCCGCATCGAAGGCACCATCGAAAAGACTACAGCCGAAGAATCCGATACCTATTTCCACAGCCGGCCGCTTGGTTCGCGGCTGGGCGCCTGCGCGTCCCACCAAAGCCAGCCGACCGACCGCGAAGCGCTGGAAGCCGCCCTGCGCGATTGCGAACAGCGCTATGGCGATGCGCCGCCGCGTCCCGACTACTGGGGCGGCTATCGCCTGGTGCCGGACCGCTTCGAGTTCTGGCAAGGGCGGCCATCGCGCCTGCATGACCGGCTGGTGTACGAGCCCGGCGATGCCGCCGGCGGACAGCCCTGGCATATCGTCCGGCTATCGCCCTGATCCCCTTTACCCGTTTCCCGCCCGCCCAGACCGCCGCCCCGGTTCGTAGAGTTTTCCGCCAACGCCCGCCGCCCGGCTTCCACGACGCATCGCGCATGTCCGCATCTCTTCCCGATTTCGACGCCGCCTACTTCCGCACAGCGCTGGGGCGCTTTGCCACCGGCGTCACCGTGGTCACCGCCAGCGGGCCCGACGGCAAGCCGCTGGGCCTGACCGTAAGTTCGTTCAATTCCGTCTCGCTTGAACCGCCGCTGATACTGTGGAGCCTGTCGGCGTCCTCCGGTTCGCGCGATGCCTTCATGCGCTGCGAACGTTATGTCGTCAATGTGCTGAGCGCCGGCCAGCTGCACCTGGCGGAACGCTTCGCTCGCGGCAGCGCGCTGGAACGCTACGCCGGCATGCACGACGCCTATGCGCCCGGCGGCACCCGCATGCTGGGCGAACACTGCGCCGCCTGGTTCGAGTGCTACAACCGCAGCCGCTACGAAGAAGGCGACCACATCATCATGGTCGGACAAGTGGAACACTGCGGCCACAGCGGCGCCCTGCCCCTGGTCTATCACGCCGGCGGTTTCGACCTGACGCCCGACCCGGCGGCGGCGGAAGGGGAGTAGACGCGGCATGAGCACCGATATCGATTGTGTCGTGGTGGGTGCGGGCGTGGTTGGCCTGGCCATCGCGCGCGCACTGGCTTTGTCCGGACGCGAGGTCCTGATCGCCGAAGCCTCGGAAGGCATAGGCACGGGCACCAGCTCGCGCAATTCGGAAGTGATCCACGCCGGCATTTACTACCCCGCGGGCAGCCTGAAGGCGGAACTATGCGTGCGCGGCAAACACATGCTGTACACCTATTGCACGGAACGCGGCATTCCCCACCGGCGGCTGGGCAAGCTGATCGTCGCCACCGACGCCGCGCAAGATGCCATGCTGGACGATATCGCGCGGCGCGCCCGGGCCAACGGCGTGGACGATCTGGAACGCCTGCCGGGAGCGGAAGCGATGCGCCTGGAACCGGCCCTGCAATGCACGGCCGCGCTGCTGTCGCCGTCGACCGGCATCGTCGATAGCCATGCACTGATGCTGGCCCTGCAGGGCGATGCGGAAAACGCCGGCGCGCAGTGCGTCTTCCACACGCCATTGCTGTCGGGCAGCGTGCGCGCCGACGGCGGCTTCGATCTTCAATTCGGCGGCAACGACGCCATGGCGCTGTCCTGTACAACGCTGATCAATGCGGCGGGCCTGCACGCCCCCAGCCTGGCGCGCCGCATCGAAGGCATACCGCTCGCCAGCATCCCGCCCGAATACCTGTGCAAGGGCAGCTACTTCACGCTGGCGGGACGCGCGCCATTTTCGCGCTTGATCTACCCTGTTCCGCAGCACGCCGGGCTGGGCGTGCACTTGACGCTGGACATGGGCGGACAGGCTAAATTCGGCCCGGACACGGAATGGGTAGAACGCGAGGACTACACGCTGGATCCGCAACGCGCCAATGTGTTCTACGAGGCCGTGCGCAGCTATTGGCCGGCCTTGCCCGACGGCGCGCTGGCGCCAGGCTATACCGGCATCCGCCCGAAGATTTCCGGGCCGCATGAACCCGCGGCCGACTTTGCCATCGCGGGGCCGGACCGGCACGGCGTGGCCGGCCTGGTCAATCTGTTCGGCATTGAATCGCCCGGCCTGACATCCAGCCTGGCGATCGCCGAGCGAGCCCTGGCCACGCTGCGGCGCTGAATGCACCAACCATCGCACGCACACAATCAGAAAGCCCCGAAGAGACACGAACCAACCATGCAGCACAACGACTACATCCTGACGCTTTCCTGCCCCGACCGCACCGGCATCGTCTATCGCGTCAGCGGCCTGTTATTCGACCTGGGATGCAACATCCTGGATTCGCAGCAATTCGGCGATGAGGAAACCGGACGCTTTTTTCTGCGCGTGCACTTCGATCTGCCCGCCGCGGTTGCCGCCGAAGCGCTGCGCGAACAGTTCGGCAAGCTGGCCGGCGAACATGCCATGGACTGGCAAATCCACGACGCCCGCCGCAAGGCCCGTTTGCTGATCCTGGTGAGCAAGCAGGGGCATTGCCTGAACGATCTGCTGTTTCGCATGCGCAGCGGGCACCTGCACGCGGAAGTGGCGGCCATCGTTTCCAATCACGCGGATTACGCCGGCCTGGCGGCGTCCTACGATATTCCGTTCCACCATCTGCCAGTCACGCCCGATACCAAGGCCGAGCAAGAACGCCGGATCCTGGCGCTTGCCGACAGCGAGCGCATCGACCTGGTCGTGCTGGCGCGCTACATGCAGATCCTGTCGTCCGATCTGTGCCGGGCACTGGCAGGACGCGCGATCAATATCCATCACAGTTTTCTTCCCAGCTTCAAGGGTGCTCGCCCCTATCACCAGGCACACCAGCGCGGCGTGAAGATTATCGGTGCCACGGCGCATTACGTTACCGCGGACCTGGATGAAGGGCCGATCATCGAACAGGACATCGAGCGCGTGGATCACACCATGTCGGCGCAAGACCTGACCCAGGTGGGCAGCGATGTCGAATCGCTGGTACTCGCCCGCGCGGTGCGCAGTCATGTCGAACACCGGATACTGCTGAACGGCAACCGGACGGTGGTGTTCCGCTAAACAACGACGGAGTCGGCCGGCCATGCGGCCGCCATCAGGGCGGCGATTCGCGACTCTTGGCTATCCGTGCTTTCGCCCAGGCGTTCAGATCCCGGGCAAGCTGCGTTCGCAACCGCGTGCCGTCCTCGATGTTTTTGCACTGCATCCACTGCTGGTGCGTGGCGCGGGTATCCTCGGAAAGCTTGTTCCATTTTTCCAGCGTGGCAACCATCTCGCCCATATCGAGCTGTCGTGGCTTGCCCTCATCCGCCGCGGCGCACGAACCTTCGCAGTTGGCGCCGTAATAGAAAACAGCCCGTACATCACGCACGTCCATCGTTCCCATGCCTTCGTCACTCCCGCTGTTGGACAAAGGTAATTGAGTGGCACCCCGTAGCAAATAGAGCGCCACTCAAAGAGCACGATTAGACTGATTTTTGCGCCAAACACGCAAAAAAACCGGCGTCAGTGCGACAGGATCTTCGACAAGAACTGCTGCGCGCGCGGCGAGCGCGCTTCCAGATTGCCGAAGAATTCTTCCTTGTCGCAGTCCTCGACGATAAGGCCGCCGACGTCCATGAACACGACACGGTTGGCGACCTTGCGGGCGAAACCCATTTCATGGGTGACGACCATCATGGTCATGCCTTCGCGCGCCAGGTCCACCATGACGTCCAGCACTTCGTTGACCATCTCGGGGTCCAGCGCCGAGGTCGGTTCGTCGAACAGCATGGCGATCGGATCCATCGACAGCGCGCGGGCGATCGCCACGCGCTGCTGCTGGCCGCCGGACAACTGGCCTGGGAACTTGTCCTTGTGCGCGCTCAGGCCCACGCGATCCAGCAGCTTCAAGGCACGGGCAGTCGCCTCGTCCTTGCCGCGGCCGAGCACCTTGACCTGGGCCAGCGTCAGGTTCTGCGTTACCGAGAGATGCGGAAACAGCTCGAAATGCTGGAACACCATGCCCACGCGCGAACGCAGCTTGGGCAGGTCGGTCTTGGGCGCGCCCACCGACGTGCCGTCCACGGTGATCTCGCCCTTCTGGAAAGGCTCCAGGCCGTTCACCGTCTTGATCAGCGTGGACTTGCCCGATCCCGAAGGACCGCACACCACCACGACCTCGCCCTTGGCGACCGAGGTCGTGCAATCCGTCAGCACCTGAAAATCACCATACCACTTGCTGACATTCTTGATTTCTATCATTGCCATTCAATAAACCCCTGAAGTGGCCGCGCGCCTTAGCGCACAATCGCCATGCGTGTCTGCATCCGCTTGACCAGGCGTGAAAGCGTAAAGCAGATAATGAAATACACGGCCGCCGCGAACAAATACATTTCCACCAGCCGGCCATCGCGTTGCGCGATCTTGGCCGCGGCCCCCATGAAGTCCGTCAGGGACAGCACGTAGACCAGCGAAGTGTCCTGGAACAGCACGATGGTCTGCGTCAGCAGTACCGGCATCATGTTGCGGAACGCCTGCGGCAGAATGATGTGGCCCATGACCTGGAAGTAGCTCAGCCCCAGCGCCTGGCCCGCCGCGACCTGGCCGCGTGGAATGGACTGGATGCCCGCCCGCATGATTTCGCAGTAGTAGGCCGCCTCGAACAGCGTAAAGGTCACCAGGGCCGACGTGAAACCGCCCACGGACAGCGGCCGGTCGGATCCCACCAGCCAGGCGCCGATATAAGGCACCAGGAAATAGAACCAGAAGATCACCAGCAGCAGTGGCAACGCCCGCAGGCCGTTCACATAGATCGCGCCGATCCAGCTGAAAACCCGGTTGCTGGACAGCCGCATCATCGCCAGGATGGTACCCAGGACGAGCCCGCCGACCGCCGACAGAATGGTCAGCTTCAGCGTGAACACCATGCCGTCGCGGAACAGGTAGGGAAGCGAACGTATGATTACGTCGAAATCGAATCCATTGTTCATATCGTTCCCCTCAGTGGCCGCCGGTGCCGCTGGACTTGGAGCCGACGAAGCCCGGCACGGAGACGCGGCGTTCCAGCATGCGAGCGCCGTATTGCACGACCATGTTCAGTATGAAATACAGCAGGGTCGCGCCCGCGAAGGCCTCGAACACCTGGAAGCTGAATTCCTGCATGGAGCGCGCCGCGCCGGTCAGTTCCAGCAGCCCGATGGTGAGAGAGATCGACGTGTTCTTGATCAGGTTCAGGAATTCCGATGTCATCGGCGGCAGGATGATGCGATAGGCCATCGGCAAAAGCACATAGCGGTAGACCTGCGCCGGCCGCAGGCCCATGGCCGTTCCAGCCATGCGCTGCCCACGCGGCAGCGAGCCTATCCCCGAACGGACCTGTTCGGCCACGCGCGAAGACGTAAAAAATCCCAGGCAAAGCACGGCGGGCCAGAACATGCCCCAGGGCGGCGGCATTTGCTTGATGGCATCGCCCAGCGCTGTCGGCACCAGTTCAGGCATGACGAAATACCAGATGAACATCTGCACCAGCAAGGGCACGTTGCGGAACATTTCGACATAGCAGGCGCCGATGCGCTGCATGGTCTTGCTTTCGGTGGTTCGCATCACCCCGATCACGGAACCCAGGGAGAAAGCCAGTATCCATGCGAGCAGCGCGGTCGAAACCGTCCAGCCCAGGCCGCGCAGCAGCGCGTCCAGATAGGTACCGGACCCATCGGGCGACATCTCGAAAAAGATGGACCAGTTCCAGTTGTAATGCATGTGTGATCCTGCGGAAAAACCACGCCGGCGATGATGCGCCGGCGCAGGGAAACCGGCGTGGATGGAGCGTTCCCGCCCACGCCGCTCATGACAGAGCGATGATTATTGCTTGTAGACGGCCGGATCACCCGAATCGGTGGGGTTGGCCAGGACCTTCTTCAGGGGCGCGCTGACCGGCAGATCCAGATTTACGTTCTTGGGCGGAACGGGCGACAGGAACCATTTCTTGTACAGTTTTTCCACGGTGCCGTCCTTGATCATGGCGACGACCGAGTCATCCACCACTTTCTTGAAGGCCGGATCGCCCTTGGGCTCCATCACGGCATAGGGTTCGACCGAATAGGCCTGCTCGCTGATCATCCATTCCTTGGGATTGCGCGAGGTGGCCACCAGGCCGGCCAGCAGCACGTCATCCATGAAGAAGGCGGCGGCGCGGCCGTTTTCGACGGTCAGGAAGGCTTCGGCGTGATCCTTGGCGGGAATGATGTTCATGCCCAGGGCCGGCACTTTCTTACCGTCCAGATACGTGGCCTGGCCGCCGTTGGCCTCGGTCACCCACTTGATGTTGCTGGTACCGGCGGTCGAAATGACGGTCTTGCCCTTCAGGTCTTCCAGCGTCTTGAAATTGGACGACTTCTTGGCGACGAAGCGGTTGGCCGTCACGAAAGTGGTGGGCGCGAAGCTAACCTGATTCTGGCGTTCCAGGTTATTGGTGGTCGAGCCGCATTCCAGATCGACGGTGCCGTTGGCGATCAGCGGAATACGGGTGGACGACGTCACGGCCACCAGATTCACCTTCAGCGGTTTGCCGACACTCTTTTCCACGGCCTTTACGATGCCATAGCAGATATCCATGGAATAGCCGATGGGCTTCTGGTTATCGTCCAGATAGGAAAACGGCAGCGAAGCGTCGCGATAACCCAGCTTGATCGTGCCCGACGACTTGATGTCGTCCAGGCGGCCGGCCTGGGCGGACAGGGAC
>DATJHN010000171.1:0-7569 GCA_035493915.1 Bordetella sp. | reverse complement strand
TGGTCGTAGAAATTGGCAATGCTCCAGTCGGCCAGGAGCAGGGCCACCGGGTGGGAATATTCAGACGGCGCGTGGGATGCGTCAGCTTGTGCCGCGTAGCCGGAAGCGACGCTTTGCACGCGTGCCGTCATGCCTACCCAGTCCAGCAGCGTTTCCGGCTTGATCGCGCCGCCATCCAGAAGCGACATCGTGATCGGGGAACACATTGCCGCGAGGCTATGTCGCCAGTAGGTGGCATCCGTCCAGATGTTGGCGACAAAGTCGAAGTGACAATGCTCCGGCTCGCGGACACGAAGCTGGCCTACGTAGACCGCGACAAGCTCGCGAAAGGTTTCGAACGGCAGGATGCCGCGACTGAAAGCCAGCGAGATATCCTCTGGGATTTCAATATCGCGCTGGGCCAGTTGATGGAACGGCAGAAAGAAAGCGCGCGCATCTTCGGTGGGATGTTCGCGCAGATAGGCGGCGGCGAACTCTGCCAGGGACGGCGGCAGCGCTGGTGTCAAGTCGGTCCCTTTCGTGTTCGCGTCGGAATGCCACGAGACGTGTTTCTTCCAGAGCCCGTGTATGTGCGCGATTTCGGCGTTGGAGGGCGCATTGGACCCGACGGCATTTACAGAGGTGGAGTCGGTGCCGGAATCTTGCACCGGAGCCATGCCCGGTACGGTGGTGGCGGTCGATGGGACCTCGCGGACCGTACGACGCAGCAACTCTGCCACGAGTGCTCCGGTATGAGCCTGTTCTGTGTCGAGGATGGCGCGGCCGAGCTTTTCCAGCGCGGCGGGATTCACGGCGGCCGCTTCCGCGCCGCGTATCAGCCCGGTCAGCGCTTCCTGGGCGCTGTCCGTCGTTGGCGTGGTGCGTCGATTCGATTCGCCGGCCGGCGGCAGCGCATTCAGGGCAGGCGATGAGATCGGTGTCAGGTGCATGCGGGACTCCAGGTGTCAAAGGGAAGTCCCTTGTGTACGCGGCGTCATGCCAGCGTTCCTTTTCCCGCATTCCGGCGCCTGTTCCCGGACATCGCGCAATGCTATCGCGGCATGGACGCCTTCGCACCCAGGCGGAATTCCACGTCCATCCAGCCGCGCAGCGCGTTGGACAGGCGGATGCGGCTGGCGCGCGGCACATCGTCTTCGTACAGGATGCGCTCCTGCACCAGTCCGGCATCCAGCAGCGCGGCGCGCTGCGTGCCCGGCAGGCAGCCGCAGTCGGTGGGCGGCGTGAACCAGATGCCGCCCATTTGCAGATAGACGTTCGTGCGGCTGCCTTCGCACAGTTCGCCGCGTTCGTTGCAGAACAGGGCGTCGAAGATGTCCGGATGCCGCGCCAGCCATTCGGTGATGCTGTCGTACCAGGGGCGGTGCGTGGTCTTGTGGCGCAGCAGGGATTCGTCCGATGACAGGCGCGTGGTCCACAGGCAGACGCCTTGCGGGGCAGGCAGGTCGGGCAGCGGCGCGGTGCGGATGGTCAGCGTGCCGTCGGCATGATGGAGCAGCCGCAAACGGTGCGGACCCGGTCCGTCCGCGGTGTCCGCGGCGGTCAGGATGCTGGTGCGGACCAGGCCGTCGTCCCAGGCATGGCCAAGGGCGGCGCAGGATGCCCGCAAGCGGTCCATATGCCGGTCCAGCAGCGGCATCCGGCCGTTCTCATCGACGCGGATGGTTTCGATCAGATCGGGCACGGCGGCGGCCGCGCGCGGCGCTGTGGTCATGGTTTGTCGAGCTCCGGATCGAGTATGCGTGCCTTCCACAGGCATTCCTGCCATTCGGCATCGGGCTCAGAATCGTGCACGATGCCGCCGCCCACACCATAGACGCCATGACCGCCGGCGTCTACCACCAGCGTGCGTATCGCCACGTTCAAGGAAAAATCCCCGTCCGGCGCCAGCCAGCCTATGCTGCCGCAGTACAGCCCGCGCGGCGCGATTTCGGCGTGGCGGATATGGGCCAGCGCGGCGATCTTGGGGGCGCCGGTGACCGACCCGCAAGGGAACAGCGCATGCAGGACATCATCCAGGCTTGCATGCGGCGCTCGCGCGGTCACGGTGGACGTCATGGTCCACACCGTGGGATAGCGTTCCAGCGTGAACAGCGCATCTACGTGGACGCTGCCCGGCTCGGCCAGGCGGCCCAGATCGTTGCGCAGCAGATCCACGATCATCAGGTTTTCGGCGCGATTCTTTTCGCTGGCGAGCAGCGCCTGGCCCAGGGCCTGGTCGCGCTCGGGATCGGCATCGCGCGGTGCGGTGCCCTTCATGGGGCGCGTGGTCAGCAGATCGCCGCGGCGCCGCACGAACAGTTCGGGCGAGAACGACAGCACTGTCTGGCCGCCGTCTTCGATATAGGCCGCATGCGCGACGGGATTGCGCTGGGCGATGCGGGTATAGAGCGCGCGCCGATCGCCGCGCACGCGCATATCCAGCGGCATCGTGTAGTTGATCTGGTAGAAGGCGCCGTGGCCGATGCCCCGCCGGATGGCTTCGATATGGGCCAGATAGCTTGCCTGGTCCAGGCGCGGCGTGATGTTGCCGATGCCGCTGATGCCCTCGACTCCACCAATGCCACCGATTTCGCCGGCACCGCCGCTGGCGCCAATGCCGCCGGGCGTGGCCGTGCCCGCCTGCCATGGTGCCTCGTGGTGCGCGGCGTCGAAAACCAGGGCCCGCAGGCGCGGCCTGGGCAGCTCGGCCAGATCGGGTTCGCGTACTTCCGCGGTCGCGGCACCAACGTAGCGATCGAAGGCGCGCGCGGCCTCATCGCGAGCCGGCAGGGGCAGCAGCCATTCGCCCAGTTCGAAATCCAGCAGCAGCGCCACCCAGCGGCCCTGCCGGCGCGCGGCCTCGATGGCGTCCAGGGCCGGCTGCAGTTCCGCCGGCGTGCGGGCTTCAATGCGGTCCCGCGCGCCGTCCAGCTGCAACGCCCGCCCGGCCAGGCGGTCTTCGAAACGGCAGAACATGGCGGACCTCTATTGCCGCTCCAGGAAGTCGGCCAGTACCTGGCCGGTATGCGAGCGGTCGCGCAATGCCATGACTTCTTCCGGCGAACCCTGCGCCACCAGTTGGCCACCACCGTTGCCGCCCTCCGGCCCCAGGTCCAGCAGCCAGTCGGCTTCGGCGATGACGTCCAGGTTGTGCTCGATTACCACCACGGTATTGCCGGCTTCCACCAGGCGGTGCAAGACATGGATGAGCTTTTCCACGTCCGCCATGGACAGGCCGACCGTGGGTTCGTCCAGCACATACAGCGTATGCGGCGCGCGCGAGGCGCGTCCAGTGGTGATGACGCCTTCGGTCAGCCGGGCCTTGGACAGTTCGGTCACCAGCTTGATGCGCTGCGCCTCGCCGCCAGACAGGGTGGGCGAGGGCTGGCCCAGCGTCAGGTAGCCCAGGCCGACGTCCTGCATCAACTGCAGGGGGCGCCGCACCTTGGGGTGCGCCTCGAAATAAGCCAGCGCGTCATCCACTTCCATGGACAGCACTTCGCCGGCATGCTTGCCGCGCAGTTGCACGGACAGCGTATCGGCATTGAAGCGCGCGCCGTTGCAGGCATCGCAGGGCACCTTCACGTCCGGCAGGAAGTTCATCTCGATGGTGCGCATGCCCTGGCCTTCGCAGATCGGGCAGCGGCCGTCGCCGGTGTTGAAGGAGAAGCGCGCCGGCGTCCAGCCGCGCATGCGCGCTTCGCGCGTGTCGGCGAACTGTTTGCGGACCTCATCCCAGAAACCGATGTACGTGCTGGGGCAGGAGCGCGGCGTCTTGCCGATAGGCGTCTGGTCGACTTCCAGCACGCGGTCCAGCACTTCCCAGCCATTGATACCGGTGCAGCCCTTCCAGGCCGGCGCCTTGCCCTGCGAGACGGCTTGCAGCAGGTTGTCCAGCAGGACCTCGCGGGCCAGCGTGGATTTGCCCGAGCCGGATACGCCGGTCACCACGCTCAGGCGGCCGATGGGTAGCCGTGCGTTGACGTTGCGCAGATTGTGCAGATGCGCGTTGCGCACTTCCAGGAAGGCCGTGTCTTTGTCCACCGGGCGGCGTCCCTGCAGGGGATGGCGCAGCGGGTGGGCCAGATAGCGGCCGGTGACCGATTCGGGTGCGTCGATCAGGTCCTGCGCTGTGCCTTGCGCCACCACGCGGCCGCCGCGCACGCCGGCGCCCGGGCCGATATCGATGATGTGGGCCGCGCGCCGGATGGTGTCGTCGTCGTGTTCGACCACCACCAGCGTATTGCCGTTGCCTTCAAGCTTGCCCAGCGCATCCAGCAGGATGCGGTTATCGCGCGGATGCAGCCCGATGGTGGGCTCGTCCAGCACATAGCACACGCCCTGCATATTGGAGCCCAGCTGCGCGGCCAGGCGGATGCGCTGCGCCTCGCCGCCCGACAGCGTCGGCGCGGAGCGATCCAGCGCCAGATAATCCAGGCCGACTTCCTTCATGAAGTTCAGGCGGCTGCGGATTTCCGTCAGGATGTCGCGGGAGATCTCGGCCTCGCGGCCGCGCACCACCAGGCCTTCGAAAAAGGCGTGTGCCTCGCTGACCGCCATGCCGGCCAACTGCGCGATGGAGCGGTCGCGCCAGCGCACGGCCAGGGCCACGCGGTTCAGGCGCTGGCCATGGCAGGACGGGCATACCTGGGCCTCGCCGCCGCCGTCGGTCCAGTAGGCTTCCTCGCCAGTCTGTTCCTCGTCGAACTCGGGAATGACGACGCCCGCGCCATAGCAAGTGGGGCACCAGCCGTGCTTGGAGTTGTACGAGAACATGCGCGGATCCAGCTCGGGAAAGCTGACGCCGCTGATGGGGCAGGTGCGCTTGGTCGAAAAATGCGCCTGTTCCAGCGGGGTGGCGGGATTGTCGCGCAGGTTGTCCAGCGGCCACAGCACGCTTAGTGCGCCCTGGCCGTATTCCAACGCGCGCTTTACGGCGTCGCGCAGGGCGGCTTCGTTGGCCGGGTCGACCTGCACGTCGGCGACAGGCAGTTCGATGGTGTGTTCGCGGTAGCGATCCAGGCGCGGCCAGGGGCTGACCGGCGTGAACACGCCGTCCACCCGCAGATGCGTGTGGCCCTTGCCGCCGGCCCACTTGGCCAGGTCGGTGTAGTAGCCTTTGCGCGCGATGACCAGCGGCGCCAGGATGCCGATGTGCTGGCCGACGCGGTCGCGCAGGATGCGCGCGACGATCTGGTCGGGAGTCTGCGGTTCCACCGGCACGTTGTAGTCGGGTGAGTACTGCACGCCCAGCTTCACGTACAGCAGCCGCAGGAAGTGATGGATTTCCGTCATCGTGGCGACGGTGGACTTCAGGCCGCCGCGGCTGGTGCGCTGCGCGATGGCCACCGTGGGCGGGATGCCGAAGATGGCATCGACGTCCGGTTTGCCGGCGGGCTGCACGATGGCGCGCGCGTAGGCGTTCAGCGATTCCAGGTAGCGCCGCTGTCCTTCGTTGAACAGGATATCGAAGGCCAGCGTCGATTTTCCAGAGCCGGACACGCCGGTGATCACCGTGAACTTGTCGCGCGGGATTTCGACATTGACGTTCTTCAGGTTGTGTTCGCGCGCATTGCGGATCTCGATCGCCTGCGTGGCGCGGCGGCGCACGGCGGTTTGCAGCGGCGTGCCGTTGACGCCGTTGTCGCGGCTGCCATTCCCGTTGCCGTAAGCCAGCGCGGCTTCCGCGACACCCGTCGCGGCCACGTCCGTGGCGGCGGGCACGACGGAAGTGTCGTAGTCGCGCAAGGCCGCGCCGGTGTGCGATGCCGGATTGTTCATCAGGTCGGCGGGCGTGCCCACGCCGATCAGCAGGCCGCCGGCATCGCCGCCTTCCGGACCCAGGTCCAGCAGCCAGTCGGCCGCGCGGATCACGTCCAGGTTGTGTTCGATGATCAGCAGCGTGTGGCCGGCGGCCAGCAGTTGCCGGAAGGCGCGCATCAGCCGCGCCACGTCATCGAAGTGCAGGCCGGTGGTCGGTTCGTCGAACAGGAACAGGCTGCCTTTCTTGGCCACCTTGGCCGTGGAAATCCCGCTGCGCGCGGCTTCGGCCAGATGCCCGGCCAGTTTCAGGCGCTGCGCTTCGCCGCCCGACAGCGTCGGCACCGGCTGCCCCAGGCGCACGTATTCCAGGCCCACGTCCGCCAGCGGGGCAAGCCCCGTCTGCACGTCGCGCAGGCCCTTGAAGAATTCCAGCGCCTCGCTGACCGTCATGTCCAGCACCTGGTCGATCGACGCACTCTTGCCCAGGTGCTCCACGCGGACCTGCAGCACTTCCGGCCGGAAACGCTTGCCGTCGCAGTCCGGGCAGCGCAGATAGACGTCGGACAGGAACTGCATTTCGACGTGCTCGAAACCCGTGCCGCCGCAGGTAGGGCAGCGGCCTTCGCCGCTGTTGAAGCTGAACATGCCGGCCGTGTAGGCGCGTTCCTTGGACAGGGGTGCTTGCGCGAACAGCTTCCGGATGGCGTCGAAGGCGCCCACATAGCTGGCCGGATTGGAGCGCGCCGTCTTGCCGATGGGGGCCTGGTCCACCAGCACCACGTCGGCGATCTGTTCGGCTCCCAGCAGGCGTGCGTGCGCGCCGGGCGCCTCCGATGGCCTGCCCTTGAGCTTCAGCAGTGCCGGGTACAGCACGTCCTGCACCAGCGTGGATTTGCCCGATCCCGATACGCCGGTCACGCACACCAGGCGGCCCAGCGGGATTTCGACGGATACGTTTTTCAGGTTGTGCGCGTTGACGCCTTCCAGCAGCAGGCGCGGCGTGTTGGCCGCCACCGGCATGGGCCGCGGCGCTTCCACCCGCTGGCGTCCGCCCAGGTAATCGCCGGTCAATGTGCGCGCCGCGCGCAGCTGCGCCGGCGTGCCGTCGAATACGATGCGGCCGCCGCGTTCGCCCGGCCCCGGACCGATGTCGATGACGCGGTCGGCGGCCACCATGACCTGCGGATCGTGTTCCACCACCACCAGCGTATTGCCGGCATCGCGCAGCCGGTGCATGACTTCCACCACGCGATGCATGTCGCGCGGATGCAGGCCGATAGACGGCTCGTCCAGCACGAACAGCGTATTCACCAGCGAAGTACCCAGCGCGGTGGTCAGGTTGATGCGCTGCACTTCGCCGCCGGACAAGGTGCGGCTTTGGCGGTCCAGCGTCAGGTAGCCCAGGCCGACGTCGCACAGGAATTTCAGGCGCGCGCGCACTTCGGTCAGCAAGAGATCCGTCGCGGCATCCAGCACGCCGGCGAATGTCAGCCTATCGAAGAAGGTGCGCACCCGTTCGATGGGCAGCAGCATCACGTCATGAATGGACAGCCCGTCGAGCAGGTTCAGCAGATCGTGCGACCAATTGGCCTGCACGGGCTTGAAACGCTTGTAGCGGCCGTCGGTGGGCGGCAGTACGGCGTCCGCTTCTTCCTTGCTGCCTACGCGCCACAGCAGCGCGTCCGGCTTCAGCCTGGAACCATGGCAAACCGGGCAGGGCGTATAGCTGCGGTATTTCGACAGCAGCACGCGCACGTGCATCTTGTAGGCCTTGGTTTCCAGCCAGGCGAAGAAGCGCTGCACGCCGTACCACTGCGTTTTCCAGGC
>DATJHN010000170.1:0-3456 GCA_035493915.1 Bordetella sp. | reverse complement strand
GATGGCGTCCACCAGCGTCTTGCGCGTTTCCACCCGGATGGGATACTCCGCGCCGTTGATCTTCAGCACGACGTCGCGCAGGGTGCCGCTTGCTTCGTCACGTTCGTTCATCGATATCCTCTGCAGTCCTTGGGCGTGGCGCCGTTCAGCCCTGGCCGTGGGCCTGCGCCAGCGCGCGCCGCACGACGGCGCGTACCAGGTCGCGGCGATAGGCGCGTTCGTCGTCGCCGCTGTCGGTCGGTTCGGCTTCCATGGCGGCGGCTTCGGCCGCGCGCGTGAAGGCTTCCTCGCCCGGCGCTTCCCCTTCCAGGCAGGCCTGCGCCGCCGGCATGCGGCGCGGACGATCTTCCACGCCACCCACGCCGATGCGCACTTCGCGCATCTTGCCGTCGTGCAATTCATAAGCGGCCAGCGCCATGGCCTGGGCGAAATCACCGGCACGGCGGCTGAATTCGTAAAAACCGTGGCGCGTGTTTTCCGTCAGCACCGGCAGGCTGGCGCTGACCAGGAGCTCATCGGCTTCCAGCGCGGTGGCCATGTAGCCGTGGAAAAAATCGCGCGCGTCGATGTGCCGCGTTCCGCGCATGCTGCGGGCTTCGAAGACCGCGTCCAGGGTGGCCGACACCAGGCACCATTCCGATGCCGGGTCGGCGTTGGCGATGCTGCCGCAGAAGGTGCCGCGCGTGCGGATGGGCAGGTGCGCGATATGGCGCACCACCGTGGACAGCAGCGCGCCCAGCGGGCCTGGGGTTACCGGCTTGTGGAAATCGGCGTGGCGCACGCAGGCGCCGATGCGCAGACGGCCGCCCCGCACGGCCAGTTGGCGCAGTTCCTCGATGCGGTTGATGTCGACCAGATAGGCCGGCCGCGCCAGGCGCAGCGCCATCGCCGGCACCAGGGTCTGGCCGCCGGCCAATACGCGGCCGTCCTGTTCGCAGACATCGGCCAGGATCATCACCGCCTGGTCCACGGAGGTCGGTTCGTAGTGCACGAATTTGCTCGGCTTCATGGCCGGAATCCCCCTGCTCGCCGTACACAGCCGCGGGTACGCGGTGTTATATTTATGGAATTATAACTATTTTTGGTACGGTCACAACGCGGGTAACCGCTTAGGCCCGGCAACGCATTTTCCTGACCCGGCGCCCGGCCACGCGGGCGCGCGCATTCCAAACCCAGGCTTCGGCCGCCCGAGAAGAACCGGAGAGAACCGCCATGCTGCTGCCCACCCACGATCGCTATTCCTATCGCGCCATCGGCGCGCGCAAAGACTACAGCTGGCCCGAGGGCAAGCGTATCGCCATGCACATCGGCTTGAACATCGAGATGTTCGCGTTCGGCACGGGGCTCAGCCACAACCTGACGGTGCCGCTGCCGGCGCCCGACCAGCGCGCCTATGCGTGGACCGACTACGGCAACCGCATCGGCGTGTGGCGCATCCTGGATATGCTGGATGAGCTGGGCCTGCCCGCTTCGCACCTGTGCAATACCGAGATCTTCAAGTACTGCCCCGAGCTGATCGCGCCCATCAAGGCGCGCGGCGACGAATTCATCGGCCACGGCCGCACCAACGCCGAGCGCCACGGCACGATGTGGGAACCCGACGAGGCTCGCTTCCTTTCCGAAGTGCGCGCCGCCATCCTGGAGCATACCGGCCAGGACGTGCGCGGCTGGATGGCGCCCTGGATGTCGCACAGCCGCCATACACCGGACCTGCTGCAGGAAACCGGCTTCAAGTTCCTGATGGATTGGCCGGCGGACGACCAGCCGATCTGGATGAAGACGCGCGGCGGCCGCATTATGTCGGTGCCCTATCCACTGGAACTCAACGACTCTCCGCAGATGCTGGTGCGGCATCACACTCCCGATCAGTTCAGCCAGATGATCATCGACCAGTTCGAAGAAATGCTGGACCAGAGCGCCAAGCAGCCGCTGGTATTCGGCATCGCGCTGCACACCATGGTCACCGGCCAGCCCTATCGCCTGCGCGCCATGCGCCGCGCGCTGAAGTACATCGTCGAACATCCGCGCCGCAACGAGATCTGGTTCACGCGTCCCGGCGCCATCTACGACCATTGCGTCAATCTGCCCGAAGGCACGATGTAATGTGCGTTCGCGCATGGCGGCGGATGATGCCGTCCATGCGCGATTGCCGCGATCGTGGCGACATCAATCCAGCGTGACGTGCGCCTTCTTCACGATGTCGTCGAAGCTCTCGAAATTCTTCACGGTGCGCTCGGTGAATACGGCCGGCGTCGTGTATTGCACTTCCAGTCCCTGTGATTCCAGGAATGCCTTCAGGTCTGGCCGCTGCAAGGCCGCCTCGATGGCCTTGGACAGCGTATTGATGACGTCGGGCGGCGTGCCCTTGGGCGCATAGAAGCCGAACAGGTTTTCCGCGCTGAAGTTCTTTACGCCCGCTTCCGTAATGGTCGGCACGTCGGGCAACATGGGCAGGCGGCGGTCGCCGGCCACGGCCAGCACGCGCACCGCGCCGCTCTTCATGTGCGGCACCGCGGCCGGCGCGCTCAGGAACATCAGGCTGGAATTGCCGGCGATCAGATCCATCAATGCCTGCGAACCGCCGCGATAGGGCACGTGGGTGATCTGTACGCCCGTCGTCAGCATCAGCAGTTCGCCTTCCAGGTGAGACAGCGTGCCGATGCCGATGGACGCGAAATTGTGCTTGCCCGGTTCGCGCTTGAGCAGATCGATCAGCTGCGCCACGTTCTGCGGCGACGATTTGGACGGCACCACCAGGATGTGCGGCGCCAGCGCCACGCCCGCCACGGCGGCGAAATCGTCGCGCAGGTTGACCGAAGGCGGCGTCTTGGACGCGGCCTTGAAGATGGCCGAATCGGTGGTGCAGCCGAACAGGATGGTGTAGCCGTCGGTCGCCGCGTGGGACACCACGGACATGCCGATCAGGCCGCTGCCGCCCGTGCGGTTTTCCACCACCACGGATTGCTTCATGGTTTCGGAAATTCGCTGTCCGATGGTGCGCGCCAGCGTGTCCGTGGCGCCGCCGACCGGATACGGCACGACGATGGTGATCGGGCGCTCGGGAAAGGCGGCGCGCGCGGGTGCCGCCGGCATCACGCTGGCGGCCGCGGCCGCCAGCGCCAGGGAAGACAGCGCCAGCACGCGCCGCGCGCGAGCGGTCAGGCGGCCGGCCGCCGCGATACCGGACTGCAGGGAGAAGTCACCGGAAACGAACCGGCGATGAAGCGAGGCGGACATGAGCGATTCCCGACAAGAAAAAGGAAAATCCGGATCGGCGGGCATGGGCCTGAGCCGATTAAGTACTACAGTTGGGATTTTTCCCGTTTTTGGTACGGTTCGCCACGTGGGTATACCCTAGCTGCCGCATCGCGCGCGCCCGAGGTGCACGCCGGCCGCGGCGCACACGCAAGCACGCCGGGGTTCTTGTCCCGGCGCGCTTCGAGCGTAAGCCGTTAT
>DATJHN010000169.1:0-6561 GCA_035493915.1 Bordetella sp. | reverse complement strand
CAGTGGCGGGCGTGTAGTTGTGATATTCCACCGCCATATCGTCGTCGCGCAGGGTAGTGGCGCCGGCCAGCGTGCCGTCGGGATTGTGCGAGGGGGCGGTGGGTGGCGGCAGGTGATCGAAGAAGCCATCGTTCTCGTCGTAATTCACGAGCAGGACCGTCTTGCTCCAGACATCGGGGTTGGCCGTCAGCGCGTCCAGCACTTCCTGCACGTACCAGCCGCCCTTCACGGGGCTGGAGGGGCCCGGGTGTTCGCTATAGACGGACGGCGCGATGATCCACGACACCTCCGGCAGCTTGCCGGCCTGGATGTCGGCGCGAAAGGTTTCCAGGAAACCCTGAGGCATGGTGTTGCCAAAACCCTTGGCCAGCGGGCTCAGCGCGTCGTCGGTCAGCGGGTCGTAGACCGGACCGGCCAGCGTGGGATCCTGCGTGATGTCGGTATTGGGTACGTATACGGGGCGGCGCGACGGCGGCATCTTCTCGATTTCAGCGCGCCAGTGGCGGAAGCTCATCATCTCGTTGCAGCCGTAGTTGTCGATCAGGCTCTGGTAGACCTTCCAGGTCACGCCGGCCTTTTGCAGGCGATCGGCATAGGTCGTCCAGGTCCAGCCCTCGTTGGACGGGCCGATATCGTTGCCGCCGTTGTATTGGTTGTTCAGCACGGCCACGTTCACCGGGCCGCCTTCCGACGGGTCGCGGCCATTCGGGCCGTTGGTGCCCGTCCAGTAGAACAGGCGGTTGGCGATAGTGCCGGTATGCATGCCGCAGTGATAGTGGTCACAGAGCGTGAAGGCTTCGGCCAACGCGCGCTGGAAAGGTGCCTCGGCCTCTTCGTAGTAGCCCATCGAAAGAGGGTTCTTGCTGTCCGGCCAGTGGCTCATGCGGCCCTGGTCCCAGGCCGCTTGCGTGTCGGCCCAGGTGTGCGGAGTGCTGCCGGCGCGCTGCGCGTTGCCCTGGTTTTCGTCCAGGTGATAAGGGGCGTAGGTGGTGGGCGGGCTGGTCTTGGTGTAGGTCTGGTAGAAGATGTTCTGTCCGCTGGCCGTCGGAGCCGCGAAGCGGTCGCCGTAGCCGCGCACGCCCTTGAACGTGCCGAAGTAGCTGTCGAACGAGCGGTTCTCCATCATCAATAGCACGACGTGCTTGACGTCCTTGATGGTGCCGGTGGCATTGTGCGCGGGGATGGCCAGCGCGCGGCGGATGCCGGGCGGAAACGTGGCCAGCGCGGCGGCCGACAGGCCGGAACCGGCGACGCTCTGGAGGAATTTGCGGCGGGAAGTCATCTGTTGCGTGTCCTTGGCGTAAGGGTGCGAGGCCGCCTGAACCGGCGACTGCCTGAGGCTAGGGACGGCATATGACGACTAATTGATGAGTTCCAGCCGAGACGGGTCACAATGTAGTCATACGGCTCAATTCCGCAACTTTCGTAACGATCGTTGTCATGTCGTTCGTCTCTGACGAAGGAAAGGTCCGGGGAAGGGCTACCGGGGAGCCACGGCTCAGTAGGTAAAAAATGTTTCGACTATGCAAAATGCGGATCGCTCGCCCTGATCGTCGCGGGCGCGCGACACTATTTGCCAGGCGTGGGCGACCGGCCGCCGCCGCGCGGGGAACAAGCAAACAGGGGGTGGCCTCTCTCTTTGGGATGTCCTGTCAGTCGAGAGATGAGTCGGCAGTTCGACAAGCCGGATAAAAATGCCATATAATCAAAGGCTTTCCGGCGTTAATACCTGTCGGGAAGCTCAGCAGTACAGCAAGTCAAACCCAGCAGTACCCCAATAGCAGTACCCCCAACAAATGGTCCGGGTGGCCCAAGGCCATCGAAGCCTTGCCTGCATGGGCAAGCACCTGCGAGACCATAACGTTAATCAACCTTCGTCCGGCAACGGACGGCACTCCGAAAGGAAGCAAGGGACTATCATGCCCAAGATGAAGACCAAGAAAAGCGCCGCCAAGCGCTTTCAGGTTCGCGGCAGCGGATCGATCAAGCGGGGTCAGGCGTTCAAGCGCCACATCCTGACCAAGAAGACAACCAAGAACAAGCGCCAACTGCGCGGTTCGGCCGCTGTGCACGAGACGAATGTCGCCTCGGTCAAGGCCATGATGCCTTTCGCTTGATAGATTAGGGAGATCCACTATGCCTCGCGTTAAACGCGGCGTTACCGCCCGTGCCCGTCACAAAAAAGTCCTCAACGCCGCCAAGGGTTACCGTGGCCGCCGCGGCAATGTATTCCGTATCGCCAAGCAGGCGGTCATGCGCGCCGGGCAATATGCCTACCGCGACCGTCGCAACAAGAAGCGCACCTTCCGCGCTCTGTGGATCACGCGTATCAATGCCGCTGTGCGTGAGCACGGCGTCACCTACAGCGTGTTCATCGCCGGGCTGAAGAAGGCGTCGATCGACCTGGACCGCAAGGTGCTGGCCGATCTCGCCGTGCGCGACAAGGCTGGTTTTGCCGCTGTGGTCCAACAGGCCAAGGCTGCCCTGTCCGCCTGATCGTTTTTCGACGTATCGCGCATTGCTGCAAACAGGGCTGTCATGGCCCTGTTTGCGTTTTAGACGGCCGCGTTTCGCGCCGCGTTTTCTAGGCTGATGCCATGACACTGTTGGTCGATGACCTGATCGCTAACGCGAAAGAACGTTTCGCGGCCGCGCGCGATGCCGCCGCGCTCGAAAACGCCAAGGCGCGCTTTCTTGGCAAGGACGGCGCTCTGACGTTGCTGCTGCGCGGGCTTACCCAGCTCACGCCGGAACAGAAACGTGAGCTGGGCACGCGCGCCAATATCGCCAAGCAGCAGATCGAGGAATTGCTGAATCAGCGCCGCGCCGAACTGGCGCAGGCCGAACTGGATCAGCGCCTGGCTTCCGAAACCATCGACGTGACGCTGGCCGGACGCGGCCGCGGTGTCGGCGGCATCCACCCGGTGATTCGTACCTGGGAACGCGTCGAAGCCATCTTCCGTTCGATCGGTTTCGATGTTGCCGATGGTCCCGAAATCGAAAACGACTGGACCAATTTCACGGCGTTGAACAATCCGGAAAATCATCCCGCGCGTTCCATGCAGGATACGTTCTACGTGGACATGAAGGATGCGCAGGGCCTGCCGCTGCTGTTGCGCACGCACACCAGCCCGATGCAGGTGCGCTATGCGCGCATGAACAAGCCCCCCATCAAGGTCATCGCGCCCGGCCGTACGTATCGCGTGGACAGCGATGCCACGCATTCGCCGATGTTCCATCAGGTAGAAGGCTTGTGGATCGCCGAAGACGTGTCCTTTGCCGACCTGAAAGGCGTTTACACCGACTTCCTGCGCTGCTTCTTTGAAAGCGACGATCTGGTGGTGCGCTTCCGTCCTTCGTTCTTCCCCTTCACGGAACCGTCGGCCGAAATCGACATGATGTTCACCAGCGGCCCCAATCGCGGGCGCTGGCTGGAAATTTCCGGAGCGGGACAGGTGCACCCCGTTGTCGTGCGCAATTTCGGGCTCGATCCCGAGCGCTACATCGGTTTTGCGTTCGGCTCCGGCCTGGAGCGCTTGACGATGCTGCGTTACGGCGTGAACGACCTGCGCCAATTCTACGAAGGCGATCTGCGTTTCCTTCGCCAGTTCAACGAATAATCTACGGCTGATCATGCAATTTCCCGAATCCTGGCTGCGTGCGCTGGTCAATCCCGCCATCGATACCAAAGAACTGGCGCATCGCCTGACGATGGCCGGTCTGGAGGTCGAAGAACTGCAAACCGCCGCGCCGCCGTTCTCTGGCGTGGTCGTCGCTCATATCGTCGACATCGCCCAGCATCCGAATGCCGACAAGCTGCGCGTATGCCAGGTCGACGACGGCTCGGGCCAGCTTTTGCAGATCGTGTGTGGCGCGCCCAACGCGGCCGCGGGCCTGAAAGTCCCGCTGGCGCGTCTTGGCGCCGAGTTGCCGGGCGACATCAAGATCGGCAAGGCAAAAATGCGCGGGATCGAGTCCGCCGGCATGCTGTGCTCGGCGCGCGAACTTGGACTGTCGCAGGATCACGCGGGTCTGCTGGAGTTGCCGGCCGACAGCGTGCCCGGCACCTCGCTGCGCGACGCACTGGATCTGGACGACACGCTGTTCACACTGAAGCTGACGCCCAATCGGGCCGATTGCCTGTCCATCCTTGGCGTGGGCCGCGAAGTCGCGGCGCTGACCGGCGCGCCGTTGAACGCGCCCGCCGCCGAGCCCGTGCGGCCCGCCTTTGACGACGTGCTTGCCGTCGACGTCCAGGCGCCGGACCTGTGCGGCCGCTTTGCCGGACGCATCATCCGCGGCGTGAATGCCCGCGCGGCGACGCCGCGGTGGATGAAGACCCGCCTGGAACGCGCCGGCCAGCGTTCGGTATCGGCGTTGGTGGATATTTCCAACTACGTCATGCTGGAGCTGGGGCGACCCACCCACGTTTTCGACCTGGACAAGATTTCGGGCGGTCTGACGGTACGCTGGGCCAAGCCCGGCGAATCGCTGGCGCTGCTGAACGGCCAGCAGATCGCGCTGGACACGGACGTCGGCGTCATCACGGCCGGCGATACGGTGGAAAGCCTGGCGGGCATCATGGGCGGCGATGCTACCGCCGTCACGCTGGACACCCACAACATCTATGTCGAGGCAGCCTTCTGGTGGCCCGAGGCCATCGCGGGACGCGCGCGCCGCTACAAATTCAGTTCCGAAGCCAGCCATCGCTTCGAGCGTGGCGTCGACTACCAGAGCATTCCCGAGCACCTGGAAATCATCACGCGGCTGATCCTGGAAATCTGCGGCGGCGAATGCGGGCCCATCGACGACAAGATCGTCAACCTGCCGCGGCGTGAACCGGTGCGTATGCGCCTGTCGCGCTGCGATCGCGTGCTGGGCATCAAGGTCGAGCGTGACGAAGTGGCGGGCATTTTCACGCGCCTGGGGCTGCCGCACAGCATCCAGGACGATATCGTCGTGGTCGACCCGCCGTCCTATCGATTCGATCTGTTCATCGAAGAAGACCTGATCGAAGAGATCGCGCGCATTCACGGTTTCGAGAGCATTCCCGACCAGCCGCCCGTGGCCGTCGCCAAGATGCGTGTGCAGCCGGAAGCGCGCCGCAGCCCGCACGCGGTGCGCCGCCACATGGCAGCGCTGGACTACCAGGAAGTGGTCAACTTCAGTTTCGTCGAAGCCGACTGGGAACGCGACTATGCCGGCAATGCCGATCCCATCAAGCTGCTGAACCCTATCGCCAGCCAGCTGGCAGTCATGCGGTCCAGCCTGCTGGGCGGCCTGGTGGCGAACATCGTGCACAACGCCAATCGCAAACAGGCGCGCGTGCGGGTTTTCGAACTCGGCCGGGTGTTTTTCCGTGATGCGGCGACGACCGACGGCGAACTGGCCGTCGCGGGCGTGCGCCAGCCCTTGATGCTGGCCGGCGCGGCCTGGGGGCCGCATGTGGAAGAACAATGGGGCGTGCCCACTCGGCAAGTGGATTTCTACGACGTGAAAATGGACGTGCAGGCGCTGTTCGTCGCCCGCGGGGAAAATCTGCGTTTCGAGTTGGCCTCCCACCCGGCGCTGCACCCTGGGCGCAGCGCCCGCATTTCGCTGGACGGCAAGGCCATAGGCTGGCTGGGTGAACTGCACCCGCGCTGGGCCCAGAAGGCGGAGCTCAATCACGCGCCCGTGCTGTTCGAACTGGACGTCGAAGCCGTGCTGAATGGCCGCCTGCCGCAAGTGCGCGAGCTGTCACGCCAGCCGGTCGTGGTGCGCGACCTGGCGCTGTGGGTGGACAGCGCGCTGCCCGCCCAGGCCATGCTGGATACCATTGCGCAGGCCATCGCCCAGGATCCGCAATTGGCGATCGTGCAGGATGTCCGACTCTTCGATGTCTGGCGTGAAAAGACGCAAGTCGATGATTCTGCTAAAGAAAAAAGCCTTGCTTTCCGCTTCTGGCTACAGGACACTGAGGCAACACTGGACGAAGCGCGCGTGGCCGACTGCCTGGCGCGCTTGAAAGACAAGCTGGTTCAGGCGCACGGCGCACGCCAACGCGCCTGAAGCGCGCCGGGATAAGAAAGGGGATTAGTGACCATGCTTTCCGAGCCACGCACATTGACGAAGGCCGAACTCGCGGAGCTGCTGTTCGAACGGGTTGGTTTGAACAAGCGTGAGGCCAAGGATATCGTCGACACCTTCTTCGAGGAAATCCGCGATGCCCTGGCGCGCGGCGATTCCGTCAAGCTGTCCGGTTTCGGCAATTTCCAGGTGCGCGATAAGCCGCCCCGCCCGGGGCGCAATCCCAAGACCGGCGAGACGATTCCCATCGCCGCGCGTCGTGTTGTGACTTTCCACGCCAGCCAAAAGCTGAAGAGCATCGTAGAAAATACCGCGACACCCGCCGAGCCATCCTCGGCGGAATAGGGCCGTCGCGCCGTGATGTGTCTCCGGCCGCCTGGGCCATGCCGTTAACGTTCCAACCATGACTCGACCAGAACCTGCCGTTACCTTGCCCCCGATCCCGGCCAAGCGTTACTTCACCATCGGCGAAGTCAGCGAGCTGTGTGGCGT
>DATJHN010000168.1:0-3000 GCA_035493915.1 Bordetella sp. | reverse complement strand
CGGCGCCAGGATGCCTGTCCAGGACAGCGATTCATAGCCCTTCAACCCCGACTGGTCCAGCGTCGGCGTGCCGGGCAGGGCGCCCAGCGGCTGCAGGCTGGTGACGGCCAGCGCCTTGACTTTCCCGGACTGCGCCATGGGGACCGCCGACGGCGCGTTGTCGAAGATCATGCTGATCTGGCCGCCCACCAGGTCCACCAGCGCCTGTCCGCTGCCCTTATAGGGCACGTGCATGATCTCCACGCCTGCCATGCGGGCGAACAATTCGCCCGAGAGATGCGTGGAGCTGCCCGCGCCGGACGAGGCGAAGGACAGTTGGCCGGGTTTGCTCTTCGCCAGGCGGATCAGGTCGGCCACGTTGGAGACGCCCAGGCTGGGATTGACCACCAGGACGTTGCTGATGGACGCCGTGTAGGCGATGGGCGCCAGGTCGCGCTCCACCGAATAGCCGGGATTGGCGTAGATGAATTCATTGACGGCCAGCACGCCCGTGGTGCCCAGCAGCAGCGTATAGCCGTCGGGCTTGGCGCGCGCCACCAACGAAGCGCCGATATTGCCGCCGGCGCCGGGACGGTTTTCCACCACCACGCTCTGGCCCAGCGCCGCGCCCATGCGTTCGGCCAGCAGTCGGCCGATCACGTCGGTCGATCCGCCCGGTGAAAACGGAATGACCAGGGTCATCGGTCCTTTGGGAAAGTCCGTGTTGGCGTGCGCGGGCGTGCCCGCGGCCAGGGCCAGCGTGAACAGAGACAGGCCCAGCAGCTTGCGGTAATGCATGTGTGATCCCCTACTTGGTTGTGAAAAAGTGCGCATCGTGGCGCCGTTGTTGTTGGCTGCGCGCTTTGTCGCGCAGCCATTGAGACGTACGGGTCTCGTGGATCGGAAAGTGCGGCATCGCGCGTTTATGGGTTTATCGCCGCAGCTGTTCGCAGGCGCGTGCCAGCCGGCCGCAGCCTTCTTCCAGCCTGGCCAGCGACGTCGCGAAGGAAATGCGGAAATAGGGCGGCACGCCGTAGGCGGTTCCTTGCAGCAGGGCCAACCCTTCCTGTTCCAGCAGGTACAGCACGAAATCGTCGCTGCCGGCGATGTGTCTGCCTTGCGGCGTGCGCGTGCCCATCAGCGCCGCGCAAGACGGAAATACGTAGAACGCGCCTTCGGGCAGGTGGCAGGACACGCCGGGGATGGCGTTCAGCCAGCCGACGACGGTATCGCGGCGCGCCTGGAATTCCGCGGCGCGCGCGGCGATGAAATCCTGCGGGCCGGTCAGCGCGGCCAGCGCGCCGGCCTGCGCCACGCACGAAGGATTGGACGTGCTTTGCGATTGCAGCTTCACCATGGCCTTGATCAGCGCCGCCGGTCCCGCGCCGTAGCCGATGCGCCAGCCGGTCATCGCATAGGACTTCGATACGCCGTTGACCGTCAGCGTGCGGTCCTTCAGCCCCGGTTCGACCTGCGCGGGCGTGACGAACTCGCGCCCGTCGTACAGGATGTGTTCGTAGATGTCGTCGGTCATCACCATGACGTGCGGATGGCGCATCAGCACATCGGTCAGCGCTTTCAGCTCCGCGCGCGTATAGGCCGCGCCGCTGGGATTGTTGGGCGCGTTCATCACCAGCCAGCGCGTGCGCGGGGTGATCGCGCGTTCCAGGTCCTCGGGCTGGAGTTTGAAGCCCTTTTCCGGCGGGCAGTCGACGAATACAGGCTGGCCGTCGGCCAGGCGCACGATGTCCGGATACGACACCCAGTACGGCGTGGGAACGATGACTTCGTCGCCCGCCTCGATGGTGCACATAAAGGCGTTAAAGATGACCTGCTTGCCGCCGGTGCCGACGATGACTTCGCCCGGCGCGTAGTCCAGTTCGTTGTCACGGCGGAATTTGTCGGCCACGGCCGCGCGCAGTTCGGGAGTGCCGGCCACGTCGGTGTACTTGGTCTGTCCCGCGGCCAGCGCCACCTGCACTGCGTCCTTGATGTGCTCGGGCGTATCGAAATCGGGTTCGCCGGAAGTCAGCCCGACGATGTCGCGGCCCGCCGCGCGCAGTTCGCGCGCACGCTGTCCCGCCATGGAGCTGGGCGACGGTTGGATGCGGTTCATTCGAGAGGCGATGTGCAGCATGGATGTGTCCAGTAAAAAAAGAAAAAAGGGATCCACGGCGCGTCGGATGTACCGATGCGCCATGCCCGAGCGCGGGCTTGCGGTGTCGTGAGTGGCGGCGGTTCGCCGCTAGGAAACGTTCATGGGGAAACGTTCACGCGGGGACGTTCTTGGAGAGACCTTCATGGCGCGAAGCGGCCATGTTCGCGCAGATAGGGAACCAGGCCGCCGGCATCCAGCATGCGCAGCATGAATTCCGGGATAGGTTCGCAGCCGATGCGCGACGTGTCGTTGATCTGTAGCGTCAGGCCGCCGTCGGGATCCAGCGCCAGCCGCAGGCGGTCGCCCTCGGCGATTCCGCCGGTATCGGCGACCACGGCCAACAGGCCGTTATTCATGGCGTTGCGCATATAGGTGCGGGCAAAACCGCGCGCCACCACGGCCTTGATGCCCGCGCCCAGCACCACGGTTACCGCCACTTCCATGGCCGAGCCACAGCCGAAATTCTTGCCGGCGACCAGGATGTCGCCCGGCAGCACCGACGCGGCGAAGGCCGGGTCCATGTCTTCCATCAGGTAGCGCCGCAACTGCGCGGGATCGATGGTTTCTTTTTTGCGGCTGGACGAAATGATGGTGTCGGTATTGATGTCGTCGCCTAGCACGCGGGCGCGTCCGGTCAATGGCAGCAGATTCATGATGGTTCGGTCTCTCCGCCCAGCCGGCCGCTGGCGGCCGCGGCGCCGCACAGGCGCGGGGATGCCAGGTAGATCGCCGCGCGGCCGTTGCCCATTCTTCCCTTGAAGTTGCGGTTGGCGCTGGACACCACATTCTGGCCATCGGCGGGTACGGTGCCGCAGGTGCCGCAACAGGAGCCGCAGCCGGGCGGCTGCACCTGCGCGCCCAGC
>DATJHN010000167.1:0-20791 GCA_035493915.1 Bordetella sp. | reverse complement strand
ATGCAACCGTATCTGTCCGCGCAGGCCTTCGGCATGATCGAATAATTCGCTTTCCATCTGCGCCAGGTCGCGCAGGATCACTCGCGCATGATTCAACAGCGAATGCGCCGCCGGTGTCAGTTCCAGGCCCTTGTTGCTGCGCAGGAAGAGCGGCGTCTTCAGCATGTCCTCCATGTGGGAGATACGTTTGCTGATGGCCGATGGCGCGATGCTTTCGGCATCGGCCGCGCGCGAAATATTCCGGTGTTCACAGACCGCCACGAACAGCTTGAGCGACAACAGATCGAAACGCATCCTCCTCCTCCAATGCCAGCCCCCCGCGGCCTGGCGTCGGGCACGGCCGGGTAGTTTTTGCACGCAGCTTGTAATTGCGACGCCATCCGGCGGACGGGATGGTCCACGGCCTGCTCAATCGCCCGCGGGCCCGACGATGGCCCAGGTGGCGTCAGCACTATACAACGCGATTTACGGACGACATTGCGGCCGAGCGGTTGCAGAACCATAGGACGGCAGGGACGCGGCCGTCCACATGGGCTTACCGACTACGGCGCCATCCCTGCGCATTCCCCCCTGGGGAACCGGGGGTTTTCGGCGCGTCGTTTGCTGGGGCATGCGGTTTTTACCGTTCCCCGGAGCCGCCCATGGACCAACCGCACGAGTTGTATATCGATCTGCGCAAGACGGACCTGCTCATTGCCGAATGCCGCCACCAACTGGACTGCCAATACCGGTTGATCGCCAGGCTGCGGCAGCAGCGTGCGCTGGCGTGGCGCGAGAAGCTGCGTGCGCGGGAGATGGAAAAGCGGATGTCGGCGCTGTGCGTGCATCGCGACGCACTGATCCGGGCGGTGGCTACGACGCAGCAGGATATCGTCGGTGCGCCCGCGCGCGAATAGGCAGCGCGGGCGCCCGCGCGAACGACCGGCTCAGCAAAATCAGCAGGCTTGCCGGTCGGGCATGCCGGCGACCGCCCCGGCGCGACGCCGCTGCAGCATCACGGCCAGCAGCCATAAAGGCATACTGGCGATCGCCAGCAGGCTCCCCACCCATCCCGTCGACGTCCAGCCATAGCCGGCCGCGATCGCCAGTCCGCCCAGAAAGGGTCCCAGGGCATTGGCCGTATTGAAGGCGGAATGATTCAAGGCAGCGGCCAACCCTTGCGCATCGTCGGCCACGTCCATCAGCCGGGTCTGCAACACCGTCGCCAGCGCACCGCCGAGACCGATCAGGAAAACGCTTAGCATCATCAGCCACAGATTGCCCGCCATCAGGGGGAACAGGGCCAGGACAGCCGCGGTCCACAGCAGCAGCAATCCCGCCGTGCGCATGATGGCGCGGTCGGCGTACAGCGGCACTACCATATTGCCGACCGTCAAGCCCACACCGAACACGCTCAGCACGAGCGGCGCGGCGGCGGCGGACACGTGCGTCACGGCGGCCAGCGTATCAGCCAGATAGGTATAGACCGCGAACAGGCCGCCAAAGCCGACGGCGCCGATGCCCAGTGTCAGCCAGACCTGGCCCCGGCGCAGCGCGTTCAGCTCGCGCAGCGGACTGGACGCCGGATCAGCCGGGGTATTCGGCGCGAACAGCCGCACGCTGATCATGGTCAGCACGGCCAGCAACGACACCAGCGCGAAGCTCCAGCGCCAACCCACGGCCTGGCCCAGCCAATTCGCCATCGGCACGCCGACGATGGTCGCGAAGGTCAGCCCCAGAAAGACGCGCCCGACCGCCACGGTGCGCCGGTTGGCCGGCACCAGCGAACTGGCAACCAGTGATGCGATTCCGAAATAGGCACCATGCGGCAGCCCGCTCAGGAAGCGCGCCGCCAGCATGGCGTGATAAGTCGGCGCGATGGCGCTCAGGCCATTGCCGATGGCGAACAGGCCCATCAGCAGAATCAACAGAGTACGCCGGGGCAGCTTGGCTCCCAGCACAGCCAGGACCGGAGCACCCACCACCACACCCAGGGCATAGGCGCTGATGACGTGCCCCGCGGTGGGCGCATCGATGCCCAGGCTGCCGGCGAAGTACGGCAGCAGGCTCATGGTGGCGAATTCGGTGGTGCCTATGGCAAAACTGCCCACGGCGAGTGCGAGAAGAACAAGGCCGAGCTGATGCGGCACGGCGCGCTGGTCCGTCATTCGAGTGTCCTGGTGTAGCGGTGTAACAGGGCTGCAACAGAAAAGGATGAGGGCGATATGTTGCAACGCAGCGAGACATTTTACGCAGCTTTGGGAAACGGCACCGGCCAAGGGCAAGCCGGCACTTTTGAAAGGGATTTTTTACCGCCCGCCGGGCTGTTTTGATGTTTCATTTTTGACATCAATTTATATCGATATATGTCATATGCTCTACAGTAACTTTTTGGGGGCCGTCGCCCCATCGGAGCGCCTCGATGACAAATGAAAACGAGTTGAAGTCCCTGGTCGCCGAGATCTTCCAGCCGTATGTCGGAGACCGTAAGAACCCTGAGACGGGGAAGTGTGTCGGCTTCCTGATCGGCATCACGATCAAGAAGTCCCGCTATCACTTCGTGTTCGGCGATATCAGCCTGTATAGCGGCGACCCATTGCCGGCCTATAAGGACATCGTGTTCTTCATCGGATCGAACAGCAAAGTCTTCACGGCCACCCTGCTTCCACTGGCGGCGTCCCAGGCCCAGAATCCCGTCACGCCATACACACCCGTAGCGGACCTGCTGCCCAGCAGCGTCGACTTCAACCAACCCAACGGGCAGATCCTGCTGTGGCACCTGGCCACGCATAGCGCGGGCTTTCCCGATCCGGTATGCGGGTACCGGCCACATTTCGGCAACTACCCATTCTCGTCACTGAATCAATTCCTGGACAATTTCCAGCCGCCCTACGCGCCGGGACAATACTGGGAATACAGCAATCCAGCCTTCGCGCTACTCGGCGACGTGCTTTCGCATGCATGGAACACCACCAGCGCCAGCAGTGATTGGGACAGCACGTATCAGCAATGGCCGTCGATCGTGATGAGCCAGGTCGTACAGCCGTTGGGCATGAGCACCACCCAGGTGGACTATTCGCCGGTGGCGAATGTCGTGGCGCAGGGCTACAACTACACCGACGCTGGCGGCACGCCCGCCTATACGCCAATCAAACCGCCCAATTGGGCGCTGGATTCCGCGGGCCTGGGCGCCGGCGCGCTGTCATCCACCCTGGACGACATGCTGACGTTCCTGGAAGCGCAGATTTATCCACCCTCGAACAGCCTGGGCGATGCCATCAAGACCACGCAGCAGGCATGGCCCTCTTCGAACGCGCTATCCATGGGGCTTGGATGGCAACAGTCCAACAATTATCTGGACAAGAACGGCGGCCTGCCTGGCTACAACACCTACATGGCCTTCGATGCGAGCCAGGAGATAGGCGTCTTCGTGTTCGGCAACACCGACGAAGGTTCGGCCGGGGCCGGGGTGAACAAAGGCGGACGCATACTGCTGGGCAAATTGCGCGGCACACCCGCCAAGCCTTCGGCTTTTCCTCACCCGCCCACCACGCCCGTATGCCCATAAGCGCTTTCTTTCGCTGAACGTGTCAGGTAGCAGTGATGCCGTACGACTTCCCTGTCCGGCCCGCGGGCTGGCGATCTGAGCATCTTTGAACTTCATCCCGGATACTCACGCGTGCGATCCGGACTCCGTTGAAATCCATGGATAAGAGCGTAATGACTTCGAATCAGGCACAACAGGTTTTGTCATCGAGCGCATTGCCGGCTCATCTGCTGAAACGTCCGGCTGGCTCCGCGAATCCCGGCCAGACCCTGAGGGTCGCGCTGCGGCTGCATCCACGGGGCGGAGACGATGCGTTATATGCGCGGGTCGCGCGGCTGGGCGCGCAAGCGCCAGCCCAACGCCAGCATATGGACGGCGATATGTTGCGGGCGGAGTTCGCGCCATCGGTCGCCGCGCTGGATGCTGTGCGCGCGTTCTGCGCGGACCATGGTTTCAAGCTGGATCGCACAGCCTTCGGTGGCCTGTTCGTTACCGTCGTTGGGAAGGCCGGCGACCTGGCGCGTGCCTTCGGCGTGGAACTGGCCATGTATCACTTTGAAGACCGCCAGTTCAGGGGCTACACGGGGAGCATTGCGCTGCCGGCAACATTGGCGCCTCACGTTGCCGCGGTCATCGGACTGGACGAAGTCTCCACGCTGGCTTCCCGGCGGGCCGCGCAGAAAATCGACTGCACGGTCGACATGAACACGATGCAAAGCAATCCGCCCATTACTGTCGCCAACGACTACTACCAGTATCCGACCCAGTTCAGCGGCAAGGGCGCGACCGTCGCGCTGATCGAGAGCTATCTCGAGCTGGATATGGAAAACATCACGGCCTTCTTTTCCAGCCTGGATGAGACCGTGCGGCTGGAGGTAATTCGCGGCATGCGGGAGATGGGTGATCCATTCTGCATGAGCCGTTTTGTGCCGCCGAAAGTCAACGGCGAAGCCATGCTCGACATCAAGCTGACGGGCGCGGTGGCGCCGGGCTCGACGCTGGTCGTTTACGGACAAGAAGGAATCTACGGCTATAGCTGCGATGGCTGGATCGACTCCTTGATGGCGGCGCTGGACCGTCCGGCGTTTCCCTGCCACGTAATGTCCATCAGCCTGGGCATGCCGGAATCGAACTGGCCCGGGCAGCTTGCCCAGAGCATCCATTTCCTGTTCGCGCTGGCCGCGCTGCAGGGCGTCACTGTGTGCGTCTCGTCCGGTGATTACGGCGCGCTGGGCGACGCATCGGGGGCTTACGCGCAGAACTGCGCCTTTCCCGCGACATCGCCCTTCTGCCTGGCTTGCGGCGGTACCGAACTGCTGGTGTCGCAAGAGCGGGCATTGCAGGGCGAAGTCGTATGGAACGAGCTGAACGCCGCTTACGAGAAATGCGCCACCGGCGGCGGGCTCAGCACCCTGTTCGAACTGCCCGACTTCCAGCAAGGCCTTGCAATGCCGGAATCCTTCAACTCGAACATGCCGGCGGGCCGCGGCATTCCCGACGTGGCCGGCAATGCCGCCCTTTCAAGCGGCTACGCGCTGGAGCCGGACAACACCGGCAACTTCTACGGAACCAGCGCCGCCGCGCCGATGTGGGCCGCACTGATCGCCCGCCTGATCGAAGGCAACGGAGGTAAGGGCTTGGGATACTTGAATCCGTGGCTATATGCCGGGCAGGTATACGGCAGCGCGTCGTATTGCAAACCCATTACGCAAGGCAATAACGGCGCACCGGACAGTGGAGTTGTCTTCTCGGCAGCGGACAACAACGTGTGGAACGCCTGCTGCGGATTGGGCTCGCCCCTGGGCGGCAATATCGCGAATGGATTGGGGATAGATACTTCGGAACACAGACGTTCGTGATAACTGGCGAAACGAATGACGGCCGCGCTTGGAAGTAGCGAGGAAATGCGGGACAGAAAAAACGAAACAGTAACGAGGGGATTTTTACTTGCGGAGCGAGGGAATAAGCCTCGCTTGATTGAATGCAGTCCTGAGGAAAAACAGTAGGAACTGCGTCGGATACTTTTACTGCCAACACCTTGATTTACAAGGGAGGTTGGCTCCCCGAGCTGGGCTCGAACCAGCGACCTGCGGATTAACAGTCCGTCGCTCTACCGACTGAGCTATCGGGGATCTGTCAAAGAAGCGAGACTATAGCACGAAATTTTTGGTCGGCGCAAATCGCACTCGGCTCATTAATTATTAATAAGGCTGGGTGCGATTTACCCCCTTCTTCCTTTATATCCCGACCTCTTCTTTACTATCTGAAGACGGTGCTGTTGCCTGAAGTCCGCACCCCGACCGCGCATATCGGCGCGCACTGGACACGGACCACAGGCATACGCATCAAGGGCGCGGCGTGTCGCGCTTGACCTTGATGAACAGCAACACCAGCACGGCGGCGCACAGCTCCATCAATCCCACGCTGTACAGGCCCGATGCCAGGCTACCGGTCTTGTCCTTCAACCAACCCATCAGGTATGGCGCGGCGAAACCGGCCAGATTACCCACCGAGTTGATCAGCGCAATGCCGCCCGCCGCGGCGGTGCCGGTCAGGAACGCGGCTGGCAAGGACCAGAACACCGGAAAGGCAGCCAGGATACCGATGGCGGCGAACGACAGCGAGTACAGCGCCATTGCCGGAGATCCCAGGAAATAGCCGGTAGCCACCAGGCCGATCGCGGCCGCCAGGCTGGCCAGCACGCTGTGCATGCGGCGTTCGCCGGTGCGATCGGAATGGATTCCGTTCAGAACCATGGCGACGGTGCCCAGGATGAAGGGGATTGCCGATATCAGGCCGATCTGGAAATTCCCCTGCACGCCCAGTTCCTTGATAATGGACGGCGTCCAGAAAGCGATGGTGGCGTTACCGCTGACGATGCAGAAATAGATCAGCGCGCACAGCCACACGCGGCCATTGAAAGCGTCACGCAGCGACGAATGCTTGGCGGGATCACGCCTTTCCTGATCCAGGTCGCGTTCCACGATCGCACATTCACGATCGGTTAGCCATTTCGCATCCTTGGGTTTTTCAGGCAGCCAGGCAAGCACGGCGAAACCGGCCAGCACGGAAGGAATGCCTTCAATCAAGAACAACCACTGCCAATTCGCCAGGCCTTCGACATCGGACATGACGCTCATGACGAAGCCGGCGATCGGGCCGCCCACCACACCCGCGATGGCGAAGGACGTCATGAAATAGCCGTTGATGCGCGCACGGCGGTCGGCGGGAAACCAGTAGGTCAGGTACAGCACCACGCCCGGGAAGAAGCCGGCCTCGAATACGCCCAGCAGGAAGCGCATCACGTAGAACTGCATCGGCGTCTTGACGAAAATCATCGCCATGGAAGCCAGGCCCCACAGGATGGTGATGCGGGCCAGCGTGCGGCGCGCGCCGATCTTTTCCAGCAGCAGATTGCTGGGCACTTCGAACAGGAAGTAGCCGATAAAGAAAATGCCCGCGCCCAGGCCATAAACGGTCTCGCTGAACTGCAGGTCCTGCAGCATCTGCAGCTTGGCGAAGCCGATATTGACGCGGTCGATCCACGCCAGCACGAACAGGAACACCAGGAAGGGAATCAGACGCGTCGCGATCTTGCGATACGCAAGCGTTCGCTCCGCCGGAAACGGGGCGCTGGAAGCCCCACCCGGCGCCGGGGTAACGGTGGACGACATGGAAATACTCCGTAGGTAAAGGAGATGAATAGCCCCGCCCCGCGGCGGGGGTGGTTTTGAATCAGTTCAGAGCGGACTCGACCGCGCCCGCGACCTGCAGGACCCGCGCGTCGGCGCCTTGCGGCCCGCAGACCGACAGGCCGATGCCGGGTTGTCCGGACGGCAGAGATACGCCGCATCCGTCCAGGAAATTGATCACGCTGGTATTGCGCAGAACCATCGCATTGGTCGCGAAGAACGCTTCGTCCGTCTGCAGGTCGTCGACGCGCGGCGGCAACACCGCGACCGTCGGCATCAGCCAGGCATCGGCATCGCGCAAGCGATCGGCCGCCGCCGCCATCAGCCGGGCGCGCTCGTCGATCAACGTGATGTAGTCGGCCGCCGATTGCTTGTCGCCGCGGCGGATACGCATGGCCACGCGCTGGTCATACTCCTGGCCCTTGGCCGCCAGCAGATCGCGGTGCCAGTGCCAGGCCTCGGCCGCGGTAAAACCGCCGCCGCTGTTGATCGCGGGCAGTTCGTGCAACTCCGGAAAATCGAACGGCACGATCTGCGCGCCTTGCGCGGCCAACCGCGAAACGGCGGCCTCGAAAGCGGCGGCCACCGCCGGATCGATGCCGTCGAAGACGAAATCGCGCGTGACGTACAAACGCAATCCCTTTAGCGACGCCGGACGCGCATCCAGCGTTTCACCGCTCAGGATGCGATCCAGAATGACGCAGCAGTCCACCGAATTCGCCAGCGGGCCCGCCGAATCCAGCGTGCGCGACAGCGGTACCCCGCCGCGCAGCGAGACGCGATGCGAGGTCGGCTTGAAACCGGTCAGGTCGCAAAACGCCGACGGGATGCGGATGGAGCCGCCAGTATCCGTGCCCAGCGTGGCGACCGCCATGCCCTTGGCCACGCTGACGGCGCCGCCGGAGGTCGAACCACCGGCCACACGCGACTCATCGTAGGGCGCGCGCGGCGTGCCATAGTGGGGATTCAGCCCCAACCCGGAAAAAGCGAACTCGCTCATGTTGGTGCGCCCCAACAGCACCGCCCCGGCCGTGCGCAGGCGGGCGACGGCGACGGCATCGTCGGCGGCGGGCTCGGACGAGGCCAGCGCACGCGAACCGGCGCCCGTCACCTGCCCGCGGACATCGAACAAGTCCTTGATGGAAACAGGCAAGCCGGCAATGGCCGATGGCACGTTGCCCGCGCGGCGAGCCGCATCGCTGGCACGGGCCGCCTGCAGGGCGGCCTGGGCGTCAACGTGGATGAACGCGGCACCGCCCGCCTTGCGATACGTATCGATGGCCGCCAGGGACTGCTCGACCAGTTTTTCACTGGTGATGCGTCCGGCCTGCAGGTCGGCTTGCAACTGCTTGATGGTCTGCATGAGTGGAGTCTCTTTCCGGCGCGGCCGGCTCAGTCGGTAACTGGCAACACGCGCACGCGGTACGCGTGGCGCAGGGTGCGATTCAACACGGGATCATGCAGTTCCATTTCGAACTGCTCGCCATAGCCCAACTGTCCGATCACCGTCTGCGTGCCGCAGTACATGGCGGTACCCACCGGCAGACCGGCGTTGCCGGCGTATTTTTCGGCCAGTTCGCGCGGATCGCGCAGGCTGGTCATGGGACCTTCCTGGTATAGCGCGCGCTGGCCGTCACGTACACGCCAGGTGCGCGAGACCAGTTGATCCCAATGGCCGACGACCTCGTCAAAGCGCCACAGTTCACGGCTGACGGGCTTGGCGCACATTTGCTTGGATACCGTCACGTCATAGGCTTCGACCTTGCGATCGGTGTGATCGGAACCGATGCCGACCAGCAAGCCATCGGGCGTGGATAGCAGCACGGCCTCTACTTCGCCGGAGGAATCCGCGCGCGGTACTTCGACTTCATCATCCGTGGTCAGCAGCGATGCCGCCAGGGGGTAATAGCAAGGCACCGTGGACGGCGGCTTCACGCCGATTTCCTGCAGTTCGCGGATGTGGTGCTGCACGGCTTCCGCGTCGCGGCCCGCCCAGCCGGCGATGACCAGACGATCGATCATGACAGTGCGGTCGCCCAGTCCGGCGATGTGAAATTTCAATTGCGGCATGGCGATGGACCTCGTTTGATGCTGCGGCCCGCCGGGCCGCGATGAAATTCCGCGCCGTCTGGGTTCAGATAGAGCGGATGATGTTCTTGCGGAATTCGTCGATATGGTGGCGGATGGCATCGCGGGCAGCCGGAACGTCGCGGCGCTCCAGCGCGTCCAGGACGGCCATGTGCTCGTGATAGACGTTGGCCAGGTGCTCAGGGTCCTGCAGCGACAGGAACCAGAAGCGCGCCTGTTTTTCGTGCAGGCCGCGCAGCAGTTCGGCCAGCACGCGATTGCGCGACGCGGCCGAAATGGCGTTATGGAATTTCAGGTCCAGCTGCATCAGGCCGTTGATGTCGCGATGCTCCAGCAACGCGGCGGAACGCTCGACGAGATCGCGCATCGCCAGGATGTCGCTGCCATGGGCGCGCTCGGCAGCGAGCGTCACGCACAGGATCTCGTTGGTCAGGCGCACCTCGATCATGTCCAGAACTTCGTTCAGCGAAAGGGGCGCGACCAGCACGCCCTTGCGCGGCAGGATGGACACCAGGCCATCGCTTTCCAGGCGGTGCAGCGCCTGATGGATGGGCGTGCGGCCCAGCCCCAGCAGAGCGCCCACTTGGGATTCGTTGATCGCCTCGCCGGGACGGAATTCACACGAAATGATGCGCCGCTTGATTTCGGCGTAGGCCTGCTCACGCAAAGAGGCGCCGGCAGACGCGCCCGCTCCCGGCGTAACGCCTGGGACGGCATCGTGCTTGACGGTTTGGAGGGTGGAGCTTGCCATGATGGTCGATCACTAAAACGCAAGTGATAATACTCTGATATATCACACAGAGTGTATCAGGGATAACCCAGGATCAGCAGTTCGGTACTCCTGGCAATCCGGACGAGCATGCCGGCGCAATGGGTTCGGAAACCGCGGCCTTCGTAAGATGCCCGGTGGCCCACTCGCGGTATGTTCATGTCTTCAGAAATTCAATTCGGCCGCCTTTCCGCGCACTCAAAAACTCTGATATGATCTCGGTCTTTTCCGGGACAGCCATCCTGGAAGCAGCTCAAGTAATTCATGAACTGCGGGCGGTAAATGCGGCGCCTGTCGCAATATCGTTTAGCCGGCATAGCTCAGTTGGTAGAGCAGCGCATTCGTAATGCGAAGGTCGTAGGTTCGACTCCTATTGCCGGCACCAGATTTTAAAAAAGAAAGGCCAACCATTGGGTTGGCCTTTCTTTTTGGCTTTCTTTTCCCGGGATCTCGCATACCGCGACAGCGTGCCCATCCTTACCCTTCCTCCTCCTTCTTGATCACGCCTATCGAGCCATCCGACTCCAGATAGGCTCTGTGGACCTGGGACACATCGCTGACACCCTTTTGCCGCAACTCGCTTTGGAGGTCCTCCAGGGTGATGCTTTCACGCCGCATTTCGCGCTTCTGCAGTTGGCCGTCCTTGACCAGGCAAAGCTTGGGCGGGCGCAGGAACGGCCGCGAAGCGGGCCAGAGATAAGCCACACGATCGATGAAGACGCTCCAGAACACGATGGTCGCGATCAAGACCATTCCGTCCGGCACCGACTTGTATTCGCCCGCCATCGCATTCTGCGCGGCATCCGAAATCAGCACGATGACGAGGAGGTCCGCCATGCCCAGCGACCCGACGTCCCGCCGTCCGGCCAGGCGCAGCAATATGAAGATGAACCAATAGGTAAGGCTGCCGCGGATGATCATCTCGACCGGCGACATGCTGAACTTGACGATGTCGTCCCATTGGATATCCATGTGACCGCTCCTTTTCACAATGCACACCGGAACCGTGGCATCCAGGATGTCGTGGCCCGGCTGCCCATCCGCGAGCAATCGTCGCGCCCGGGCTTGCGGGTTGCTGGGCGGAGTGCGGGAGGAACGACGATGAACGCCATAGAGCGGGTCGCGCTATTCATGCGCGACAACAAACTGACGCTGGTGACCGCGGAGTCCTGTACGGCCGGCATGATCGCCAGCATGCTTGCCGATATTCCCGGCGCTGGCGAACTGCTCGATTGCGCCTTCGTCGTGTATTCGCCGGATGCCAAGCGCCGTTGCATAGGCGTGCCGCAACGCACCCTGGATAAGTACAATCTGACCAGCGAAACCGTGGCGCGCGAAATGGCGCTCGGGGCGGCAGGCCGCAGCCCGGCCAACGTGGCGATCGCCAATACCGGACTGGCGGATGGCAGCGGCGATGGCATACCCGCGGGCACCCAATGCTTCGCATGGGTATTCAAGACGAGTCCCGCCGATGCCAATCCCGCGGTCTACACGGAAACTCACCGCTTCGACGGCGGGCGCCACAACATCCGGAAATCGGCCGCCACCTTCGCCCTCGAAAGGATGACCACGCTGTACCGCGAGTGGCGGAAAACGGCAGGTAGCCCGCATGATTCCCGCCGATGAGCTTGGCCCCGACGCACGCGAAGCCGGGGCAACCGTATACATCGATCAGCAGTTGGCGGGCGCGGCAAGCGCGATACGCACGCCGCCTTCCTACGCCGCCGGCATGTACGGGCATGCCGAGGAGAGCGTGGCGGCATAAGACCTGCTGAACCTCAGGCTGCGCGGGAGGGCTCGCGCGAACACGATGCGGGAGGACGCACATGGGAACCGAGATGCAGGACGCCAGCGATGCCGCGCAGCGCATCCTGATGTACTTCATCATGCCGCTGTGGATCGCCGCCGGTACGGCCGACTACTTTTGCCACCGCCGCACGGATATTGCACATACGGCTGGCCCCAAGGAGTCGATGATGCATTTGCTGATGTTCACCGAAATCGGCGTTCCGCTACTGGCCTGCCTGTTCCTGGAGATCAACGCCCTGGTCTTCGCCGTGATGATCCTGGCATTCATCGCGCACGAAGCCACCGCGCTCTGGGACGTCAGCTACGCGACCCGGTACCGCCGCGTCGGGCCGTTCGAACAACATGTGCACAGCTTCCTGGAATTGCTGCCCCTGGCCGCCGGCATACTCGTCGCCGTCCTGCATTGGCCGCAGTTCCTTGCGCTGCTGGGCCTGGGCCCCGAAGCCGCCCGTTGGACGTTGCGGCTGAAGGATCCGCCGCTACCGACGGGCTTTGTGATCTTCGTCCTGCTGGCGGCCCTGCTGCTGGAAGTACTGCCCTATGTAGAAGAGCTGTGGCGCGGCGTGCGGGCGCGCAGACAGGAGGCACGTGAGTGACTGTACTGTATTCATATAAATGATATATATAATATTAGCCACAGGGAGTGGGACCAAGCTCGCCTTACAATCCGCGCCATGATTCTGGAAGCGATATGAACTATCAGCCGTCCTCGGCGGTGCCTTTAGGCAGCCCTCATTACGAACAGGTCAAAAAGGCGATGCTGGGCGCGCTGGCCCACGGCGAATGGAAACAGGGCGAAGCCATTCCCCCCGAGAAGGTGCTGGCCGAACGCTTCGGCGTCTCCATCGGCACCCTGCGCAAAGCGGTGGACGAACTGGCCGCGGAAAATATCCTGATACGGCATCAGGGCCGCGGTACCTATGTCGCGGTTCACACGCGCAATTCGCACTTCTTCAAGTTTTTCCGGATCGTGCGGCAGGACGGCGAAAAATCCTACCCCACCACCGAGCTCATGCGCTTTCGCCGCGTGCGCGCGACGCCGCTGGTCCGCGAGAAGCTGGGATTGCCGGCGGGCAGCCACGTATTCGAGTTCAACAACGTGCTGTCGTTGCACGGCGATGTGGTGATGGTCGACGAAGTCAGCCTGCCCGAAACGCTATTCCCCGGCATGACGGAAGGCCATCTGCGCGAACGCCCCAGCACCTTGTATAGTCTCTACCAGGACATGTTCGGCGTGAACGTCATCGCAACCGACGAACGCCTGCGGACCTGCCGCGCCAGCGCAACCCACGCGCCTTGGCTGGGTGTTCCCGAAGGCGAACCCTTGCTGCAGATCCGCCGCGTGGCCTATTCCTATCATCGCCAGCCGGTGGAATGGCGCGTTTCCCATGTGAATACCGAAGCCTACGAATACCTGGGGCAGGAATACACGGGCGGCGCCTGACCGCCGGCGGCCTATCCAGAGGCATCGTTATGCATATCGGATTCATCGGTTTGGGCAATATGGGCCGCGCGATCGCGGCCAACCTGATCAAGGGCGGACACACGGTTACCGTATGGAACCGCTCTCCAGGGGCCGCCGCGCCGCTGCGTGAGCTGGGCGCCAACGTGGCTGGCGATGCACCGCAGGCTTGTGAAGCAGACGTCGTCTTCAGCATGCTGGCCGACGATCAATCCGTCGCCCAGGTGTTCCTGGAACACGGCGCGCTGGCACGCATGCCCAAAAACGCCGTGCATGTGAACATGGCGACCATCTCCATTCCCGCCGCGCGCCGGCTGGCCGATGCGCACGCCGCCCAAGGCGTGGGTTATGTCGCCGCGCCCGTGATGGGCCGGCCCGACGCGGCCGCCGCGGCCAAGCTGACGCTACTGGTTGCAGGTAAGACCGATGCGATACAGGCCGTCGAGCCATTGTTCGGATTGATCGGCCATAAAACGGTAATGCTGGGCGAGGACCCGTCCACGGCAAACGCCATGAAGCTGACCGTCAATTTCATCCTGACCAGCGCCGTCGAAACACTAGCCGAGGGCGCGGCCCTGGCCAACGCCTACAACATCGGCACCGGCACGCTGGTGGACTTGCTGACCAGCACCATCCTGCCGGGCCCGGTCTTCACGGGCTATGGCGCGCTGATGACCAAAGCCACTTACCAGCCGGCCAGCTTCCGGGCCCGCCTGGGCCTGAAGGACGTATCGCTGGCGCAGGAAGCCGCTCGCGAAGCCGGCGCTTCCCTGCCCCTGGCCGACGTAGTGGCGGCGAGCATGCGCGAAGCGATCGATCAAGGGCTGGGAGATCACGATCTGGCCGTACTGGGCCAGGTGGCATTGGGCCGCAACAAGGGTTGACCAACAGCCACCACTGATCGCGCGTCCGCGACGATACAAAAAGGCCGGCTATAAAGCCGGCCTTTTTCGTCAGTGGGTATCGCGTGTCGCCATCGCGCTTGGATGGCTTGCGCCCACGGCGCGTTATTGCGGTCCCAGCTTGCGGATCAGCGCGTCCAGCATGGCGCTTTCCTCTTCGTTCAGATCGGTCAGCGGCGCACGCACGGGCCCCGCGTCACGTCCGACCAGGCGGGCTCCCGCCTTGACGATGCTGACCGCATAGCCGGCGCGCCGGTTGCGGATGTCCAGGTATGGCATGAAGAACTCATCGAGCAGCTTGCCGACCGTGGCGTGATCGTCGCTGGCGATGGCGCGATAGAACTGCATCGCGGTCTTGGGGATGAAATTGAATACGGCCGACGAATACACCGGCACGCCCAGCGCCTTGTAGGCTGCCGCATAGACTTCCGCGGTGGGCAGGCCGCCCAGATAGGAGAAGCGGTCGCCCATGGCACGACGCACGCGGACCATGTTTTCGATGTCGCCCACGCCGTCCTTGAAACCGATCAGATTCGGGCAGCGGTCGGCAACGCGGCGCAGATGGTCCGGACCAAGGCGCGAGTTGGCGCGGTTATAGACGATGACGCCTATCTTGAGCGATTTGCAGACCTGTTCCACGTGGTCGGCGATGCCGTCCGCGCTGGCTTCGGTCAGATAGTGCGGCATCAGCAGGATGCCCTTGGCACCGAGCCGTTCGGCTTCCTGCGCATAGGCGATCGCGGTGCGGGTGGGACCGCCGGCACCAGCCAGGATAGGTACTTTGCCCGCGCAGGTGTCGACCGCGGTACGGATGACTTCCGAGTACTCCGCCGGTGCCAAGGAAAAGTACTCGCCGGTGCCGCCGGCCGCGAACAGAGCCGTGGCGCCGTAAGGGGCCAGCCATTCCAGGCGCTCGATATAGGTCTTGGGGCGGAAATTACCTTGCTCGTCGAAGTCGGTGACTGGAAAGGACAACAGGCCTTCGGAGATGATTTGCTTGAGTTCTAGCGGCGTAGTCATTGTTGGCGCGTACCGGACAGTTGGCGGACGGGTGAATAGTTATACGTTATCGTACAACGTCTGCGCTGAAGCTGCCAGCGGTTTTTTACGACAACGTGTTCGACTGGAAGGACATGGGACGGCACAGGACTTGGCTGACAAGTTCCGCATCTACGTTGTACGATGACAAACATTCCTCATCCGCCAGCGACCGGCGCCCATTTCTACTTGTCTGCTGCGAGTTCCGCCATGTCCGAGCCGCGAAATCCTCTGTATATACGCATCCACGACGACGACAACGTCGCGATCGTGGTCAATGACGGCGGCCTGCCCGCGGGCGCCGTGTTCTCCGATGGACTGAAGCTGCGCGAAGCCGTGCCACAAGGCCACAAGGTGGCATTGCGCGATCTGGCCGAAGGGGAAGCCATCGTCCGCTATGGCGTGATTATCGGCTACGCGGCGCAACCCCTGCCCCGCGGCAGTTGGGTGAACGAGCGTGTCACCACCCTGCCCGCCGCGCCCGCGCTGGACCAGTTGCCGATCTCGACACGCGTTCCGCCGGAATCGGAGCCGCTGGAAGGCTATACCTTCATGGGCTATCGCAACGCCGATGGTTCGGTGGGCACGCGCAATATCCTGGCCATCACGACGACAGTCCAATGCGTATCCGGCGTCGTCGAGCACGCGGTCAAGCGTATCCGCGCGGAACTGCTGCCGCGCTATCCCAACGTGGACGACGTGGTCGGCCTGGAACATACCTATGGCTGCGGCGTCGCCATCGATGCGCCCGACGCCATCATTCCGATCCGCACGCTGCGCAACATCGCGCTCAACCCCAATTTCGGCGGCACCGCCATGATGGTCAGCCTGGGCTGCGAGAAGCTGCAGCCGGACCGCCTGATGCCACCGGGCAGCATTCCCATTGCCGGCGGCGGCCATCGCGTCGATACGGTAACGCTGCAGGACGAGGCCCATGTCGGCTTTGAATCGATGGTTGCGTCCATCATGCGGACCGCCGAACGCCACCTGGCGATCCTGGACGCGCGGCGCCGTGTCGAATGCCCGGTGTCCGACCTGGTGGTCGGCGTGCAATGCGGGGGCAGCGATGCGTTTTCCGGTATCACGGCGAACCCGGCGGTGGGCTTTGCCAGCGACCTGCTGGTGCGCGCCGGCGCGACGGTCATGTTCTCGGAAAACACCGAAGTGCGCGACGGCATCGCGCAATTGACGGCGCGCGCGGCCACCCCGGAAGTGGCGCAGGCACTGATTCGTGAAATGGCGTGGTACGACGCCTACCTGGCGCGTGGCAACGCCGATCGAAGTGCCAATACATCGCCGGGAAACAAGAAAGGCGGCCTGTCGAATATCGTCGAAAAAGCCATGGGTTCCATCGCGAAATCCGGCCGTTCGGCTATATCCGGCGTGGTCGCGCCGGGTGAAAAGCTGGCCGCCAAAGGCCTGGTGTACACCGCCACGCCAGCCAGCGACTTCATCTGCGGCACGCTGCAACTGGCGGCCGGCATGAATCTGCACGTCTTCACGACGGGCCGCGGAACCCCTTACGGCCTGGCCGAGGTACCCGTCATCAAGGTGGCCACGCGCAACGACCTGGCGCGGCGTTGGCATGATCTGATGGACGTGAACGCCGGCCGTATCGCGACCGGGGAGGCCACGATCGCGGATATCGGCTGGGAACTGTTCAACACCATGCTGGACGTGGCGAGCGGCCGCCGGAAAAGCTGTGCGGAAGCCTTGCGCCTGCACAACTCGCTGGCCTTGTTCAATCCCGCGCCGGTGACCTGAAGCAGCCTGCTTTCGCCGGCACTGCTGTCCGCCTGCCGCCGCGCGGCACAGCGGACGGCATCACGCATGCAAGACGAATGCTTATCCCGCGTCGGGCTGGTTCTCAGGCGCGGCCTGGGCGAAGGCCGGCAAGGCGCGGCAGGCGGCATCGATGCGCTCGATGACGGGTGTCGCGGACAGGTCGCAGTCCAGCCGCCGCGCATTGAATACCTGCGGGATCAAACAGGCATCGGCCAGCGTGGGCGTATCGCCGTGGCAATAGATGCCCGTGTCGGGCGAATCGGCCAGCATGCGCTCCAGCGCCAGCAGGCCGGTTTCGACCCAGTGCCGATACCAGGCGTCGCGGGCCTCGTCCGACAGATTCAGGTCGCGCTTCAAATAGCGCAGGACCCGCAGGTTATTCAGGGGATGGATATCGCAGGCGATTCCCTGCGCGAGAGCACGCACCCGCGCCCGTGCGACGGGTGTCGAAGGCAGTAGTGGTGGTGCGGGATGGATTTCTTCCAGGTATTCGATGATGGCCATCGATTGCGTCAGCACGGTCGATCCGTCGACCAGCGTGGGCACCAGCGCCTGTGGGTTCAGCCGCGTGTAGTCCGGCTTTAATTGCTGGCCGCCATCCTTCAGCAGATGAATCGGCGCGTAGTCGTACGGCAGACCCTTTATATTTAGCGCGATGCGCACGCGATAAGCTGCCGAACTGCGGAAGTAGCTGTATAGCTGCATACGGGCTCCAGGCACTGCGCCGCGGCTCAGCGCTGCGGCTGCGGCGTATCGGCGGACTTGCGCGACAGCCCCTTGGGCAATGGGAATGCCACGTTTTCTTCCAGGCCAGGCATGGTCCTGACAGAAACCGCGCCCAATTCCTTGACGCGTTCGATGACCTGGCGCACCAGGACTTCCGGCGCCGAAGCGCCCGCGGTAATGCCGATGCGCTTGCGTCCCTGCAGCCATGCGGGGTCTATGGCTTCGGCGCCGTCGACCAGGAAAGCTGTCACGCCCTTGCGTTCGGCAACCTCTCGCAAACGGTTGGAATTCGAGCTGTTGGGGCTACCCACGACCAGCACCAGATCGCATTCCGGTGCCAGCACCTTGACGGCATCCTGGCGGTTCTGCGTGGCATAGCAGATGTCGCTCTTGCGCGGCTCCACGATGGAAGGAAAGCGTGTCTTCAGCGCCGCCGCCACCGCCGCCGCGTCATCCACCGACAATGTTGTCTGGGTAACGAAAGCCAGTTGTTCGGGATCCGTCACGCTCAGGGCCTGGACGTCCTCGACGGTTTCGACCAGGTACATGCCATCCCTGGACTGGCCCAGGGTTCCTTCGACCTCGGGATGCCCCTTGTGGCCGATCATGACGATCTCGCGGCCCGCCGCGCGCATCCGCGCGACTTCCACATGCACCTTGGTTACCAGCGGACAAGTGGCATCGAAGACTTGCAGCCCACGCTGTTCGGCTTCGACGCGTACGGCCTTGGAAACGCCATGCGCCGAAAACACCACGATGGCGCCGGCCGGCGCGTCTTCCAGCTCATCGATAAAGATCGCGCCCTTGTTGCGCAAGTCTTCGACGACATAGCGGTTGTGGACGATTTCATGGCGCACATAGATGGGCGCGCCATGCAGTTCCAGCGCGCGCTCGACGATATCGATGGCGCGGTCGACACCGGCGCAGAAGCCGCGCGGCTGCGCCAGCAGCACTTCGGCTTGCGGCGCGGTGACGCCGCTGACGGTCCCGCTCATCAGAGCACCCCCAGAATCTGCACGTCCAACCGCAGGGCCGTGCCCGCCAGCGGATGATTGAAGTCGAACAGCGCGCCGTCGTCGTCCAGCGATTTCAGCACGCCGGAATAGCGGCCGCCGTTGGGGGCCTGGAATTCGACCAGATCGCCCGGATCGAAGCTCGCGTCGGCGCCGGCGTGTTCGGCGAGCATGGCGCGGCTGACGCGCTGGATCAGGTCGGGATTGCGATCGCCGTAGGCCTGCGCCGGCGGCAGCGTCACGCTGTACGTGCTGCCCTCGGGTTGATCCAGCAGCGCGGCTTCCATGCCGGGCGCCCATAGTCCCATGCCCAGTTGCAGCGTGGCCGGACGGCCGGTGAAGGTATCGGCAAAGACCTCCCCTTCGCCCGGTCCCGATGCGAGGACGATGCGGTAATGCAGGGTCAAGTAGGAATCCGGACGGACAAAAACGTTCGCGCTTGGCGTAGCGGTGCTCAAGATATGCCACCGTAATGGGCTGAATCCGCCATTTTAGTACTACCCGCGACGCGCCCCCCGTCCGCCAGGAGTTGCCCATGCTTTCCCCCAAGCCATCCATTCCGGACTCGGAACGTCCCCGCGAGCGGCTGCTGCGCCACGGCGCGGCCGTCCTGACCGACGCCGAGCTGCTGGCCGTCGTTTTGCGCACCGGCACGCCGGGACGACCGGTGATGTCGCTGGCGCATGACATCCTGGCGCATTTCACCAGCCTGCGCGGGCTGTTCGGCGCCGGCCCGGACACGCTGGGGCAGGTTCATGGCCTGGGCAACGCCAAAATCTGCCAGTTGCTGAGCGTACTGGAACTGGCGCGCCGCGCCATGCGGGAAGACCTGACGGACGGCTGCGCGCTGGACCAGCCCGCCCGCGTCAAACAGTACTGCGTGGCGCTGCTCGGCCACCACGAAGTGGAACACTGCATGGCGCTATACCTGGACAACCGCTTGCGCCTGATCGCCACCGGCGAGGTGGCGCGCGGTACCCTGTCGCAGGCCTCGGTGTACCCGCGGGAAGTGGTACGCGATGCCCTGCGCCACCATGCCGCGGCGCTGATCCTGGCCCATAATCACCCGTCCGGCCTGGCCATTCCCAGCGAAGCCGACGCGCGCCTGACGCGGCACCTGAAACAAGCCCTGGCCCTGGTCGACGTCAGGCTGCTGGATCATCTGATCGTCGCGGGCGGCACCGCGCTGTCGATGGCAGAACAGGGACGGATGTAACAAGCCGCCCCAGCTTGCCGTCAGACTGGTGTTCGGGCTAGAATGCCGGGTTCTTTCTGGATACGTGGTGGGCAGTAGGGTGAAAAACCCAGGGGATAAAAACCCGGGGGGAACCCCAGGGGCGGAAAACCCCGATCCACCGGCGACCCGCACACTTAGGATAAGCCATGAAACAGAATCTCCACCCTGAATACCGCGAAGTGGTATTCATGGACGTCCAGACGGGCGACAAATTCATCATCGGTTCTACGATTTCCACTCGTGAAACCATCGACCTGGACGGCAAGAACTACCCGCTGTTCAAGTGCGACGTGACGTCCAAGTCGCATCCGTTCTACACGGGCGCGCAGACCCGCATCGTCGAAACCGGCCGCGTGGAAAAATTCCGTGCCCGTTTCGCCCGTACGACCGGCGCCGCCAAGTCCGGCTCCTGATCGCCGGCAAAGCGCACGCCCCAAAAAAGCAGCCTGCGGGCTGCTTTTTTTTGCCATGGGGTAGCCCGAATCCGGGGTAGCGCAAAGTCTTTTTTACGCTGAAACATCGAGCAGACAAAACCCACGGCCATCTATCCGGTACAGTACGCCCCGTGTCCCCCTTATCCCGCACCACCCCCGCCCGCCTGACCGCGACGGCGACCGTCAAGCTTCCCCGGCTGGCCTTGCTGGGGCTGGCGTTCGCCTACATCGTGTTCGGCCTGTTCATGCGCGACCCGTGGAAGACGGACGACGTGGTGGGCCTGGCGACGATGCTGACGGCGGTGCGCGA
>DATJHN010000166.1:0-4459 GCA_035493915.1 Bordetella sp. | reverse complement strand
ACGCAGGGCGATCCGACCAAGGCCGTCAACGCCACGCAGGAGATGATCAACTCCATCAAGGTGGACGCCATCTGGGGGCCGACCAATTCCGGCGAATCGCTGGCCGTCACGCCCATCATGGCGCGTGCGCGCATGCCGAATATCCATCCCTGCGTGATCGACAGCCTGATCGATCCCAAGAAATTCCCCAACGCCTTTCGCATCGCGCCGTCCAACGAGCAATGGGACGACGCCACGCGCGACTATTGCCTGAAAGTGCTGAAGGTCAAGAAGATCGCGGTGATCGGCGACACCACGGGCTACGGCGTAAGCGCGCTGAAGGCCAGCGTGGCGAACTTCAAGCGCGACGGCGCCGAGGTGGTCTACAGCAACAATATCGATGCCACACAGCCCGATATGACGCCCGACATGACGCGCGCGCGCAATGCCGGCGCGGAAGTCATTGTCATCTGGAGCGTGTCGACCGGCATGGAGGCGCGCCTGTTCAATGCACGCGGCGAAATGGGCTGGGATGTGAACTTTGCCGGCCATCCTTCGATGGCATCGGGCGAGATCCGCGGCCTGCTGACCAAGCCGCAGAACTGGGACAAAGTCTATGCCGTGGGCTACCGCAGCTGCAGCTACGATGCCAGCGGCAAGCTGCCGGCGCGATCGCAGGAATTCGTCGACAAGGTGCAGGGCAAGGTAAACCTGGACGACACGCTGTTCTGGTGGGTGACGGCCGGCTACGACGCGGTGCAGATGGTCGCCAAGGCGGTGCAGGAAAGCGGCGCATCGTCCAAGGAAATCATCGCCTACTGGAACACGCTGAATCCTTATCCGGGCTATTTCGGCGACTACAAATACTCGCCTGAGCAGCACAACGGTTATCCGACTTCCGATGTCGTGATGTCGGCGGCGAACTCCGCCAAGCACGGCACTTTCGCGCTGGCGCCCGGCTACGCCTGAGCCGAAGGAGGCACGATGTTCGGCTCCATCATCGTATCCGGCCTGGCGATGGGCGCGATCTACGCGCTTATCGGCATTACCTACAACACCATGTTCGCCACCTCGCGCGTCATGAGCTTTACCGCGGGGCAACTGGGCATGCTGGGTGGCGTGCTGGGCTCGCTGTTCATCCTTAAGCTGGGGCTGCCGCCCTGGCTGGGTTTTATCGCGACGCTGGCGGGTTGCGCGGCGATGGGCGTGGTGACGGAGCTGGTCGCCGTGCGGCCCGTGCTGAAGAGCCTGGACCAGCATCTGTACGTGCTGTCCACGCTGGCGCTGGCGTTGATGGTGCAGCAGGTTACCGCCATCGGATGGGGCACGGAGCCGCAGCCCTTTCCGCGCCTGTTCGGCCTGGGCTCGGGCATCACCGACGAAAAATTCTGGCTGCCGGTGATCGCCTGCGCGCTGGTGGTGCTGGGCCTGGAATACCTGTATCGCCGCACGTTGGTGGGAATGGCCTTCCTGGCGGTGGCGGAAGACAATTTCGCGGCGCGCGCGCTGGGACTGCCGGAGCGGCGGCTTCGCGTGTGGAGCTATGTCCTGGCAGCGGTCATCGGCGGCATCGCCGGCTTCGCCAGCGGACAGCTGATGCTGGCCTTTTTCGCCAACGGCACGCTGCTGAACTTCTACGGCTTCGTGCCGGTGGCGCTGGGCGGCCTGGGTAATAACCGCGGCGCGCTGGTGGGCGGACTGGCGCTGGGCCTGTTCCAACAGGCGGCCAACTTTACGGTAGGCGGCGTGTTCGCGTCGATCGCGGTGTTCGTGCTGTTCATCGTCGTGCTGCTGGCGGTGCCGCAGGGTCTGTTCGGCAGCTCGACGGCGCGGAGGGTGTGATGGCGGCGGGTGCGACAGGTGTGACGGGTGTGACGGGATGGGTTGGCGGCACGCGGTCCTGGCATGCCGCCTGGCCTTTCCTGGCGATTTTCGCGCTGGCCGCGCTGCTGCCGATCAGCGGCAATACGTACTGGACCGTTATCGCCACCCGCGCGGCGATCTACTGGATCCTGGTGTCCGGCCTGAACCTGGTGGTGGGTTTCGCCGGGCAGCTGGCCATCGGCTATGTCGCCCTGCTGACCCTGGGCGCATATATCACCAGCGTACTGGCGGCCGGCAATGTGCTGCCGGCGCTGCCGCCTTTCGTGGCGCTGGCCTGCGCCGGCGTCGGCGGCGGCGTCTTCGGCCTGATCGTCGGCCTGCCGGCGCTGCGCCTGCGCACGTTCTACTTCGCCATGGCCACGCTGGGTTTCGCCACTATCGTCACGCAGATCGCGCTGGCCTGGCAGGACGTGACCGGCGGCGGCATCGGGCTGACCGGGCCGGCACTGCCCGCGCCCTTCGACAGCGAAATGGGCCTGTACTACCTGTGCCTGGCGATCGCCGGCGTGTGCACGCTACTGACCTCCAACGTGGCGCGCAGCCGCTACGGCCGCGGACTGATCGCCGTGCGCGACGCCGAAGTCGCGGCCGAGGCCAGCGGCATTTCCAAGGTCAGGCTGCTGTCGCTGATTTTCGTCTTCGCCGGTGTGCTGGCCGCGGTGGCGGGCGGCCTGTTCGCTTCGCTGCAGACCTACATCACGCCCGACGCCTTCACCTTCGATCTGTCGGTACTGTTCTTCATCTCGATACTGATCGGTGGCCGCGGGTCCATCCTGGGCCCGCTGCTGGGCACGCTGATCCTGACAGTACTCCCGGAGATCGCCGCGCCGCTGGCGGCATGGTCCAACTTTCTGTACGCGCTGATGCTGTTGGTGATCGTCCTGGCCGCGCCGGGCGGAATCGCCGCATTACTGGACTTCCGCAATCGCCGGCCGCTGCCCGCCAATCGCGCCATCGTGCCCAATCCCACGCTCCTGGGCCAGCTGCTGACGGCAGCACCGGCGCGCGGCGGCATCGTGCTGGAAAACATCGTGCTGAGCTTCGGCGGCGTGCGCGCCATCGACGGCCTGAGCCTGTCCATCGCGCCGGGACAAGTACACGGACTGATCGGCCCCAACGGCAGCGGCAAGACCACCACCCTGAACGTCATCTCCGGCTATTGCACACCCGAAGCCGGCAGCCTGGCGCTGGACGGCGCGCCCCTGGCCCCGGGCAAGCCCCTGCAACGCGCGCCGCGCGGCATCGCACGCACCTACCAGACGCCGCGCATCATCGGCGAGGCATCCGTGCTGCAGAACGTCATGATCGGCGGCACGCTGCAAGGGCACGCGTCCTTCATCGAAACACTGCTGCGCCTGCCGCGCCACGGCCGCGAAGAATCGGCACTGCATGACTCGGCGCGAACGGCGCTGCAGGTCGTCGGCCTCGGCTCGGTGGCGGACGCACGCGCCGACCGCCTGCAGCACAGCGAGCTGCGCTTCCTGGAAATCGCCCGCGCGCTCATGCTGCGGCCGGCCTTCCTGCTGCTGGACGAACCCGCGGCCGGCCTGGCCGCGGAAGAAATCCGCCGCCTGGGCGACCTGATCCGGCACATCAGCCGCCAAGGCACCGGCGTATTGCTGGTGGAACATCATGCCGACCTGATCTTCGATATCTGCGATCACGTCACCGTACTGAACCTGGGCCGCGTCCTGGCCGACGGCACGCCGGCGCAGGTGCGCGAACACAAGGAGGTGGTCAGTGCATACCTCGGAGGATGATGGCCGACGGGATAAACAGCCCCCCGGCTTGGGGCGGCCCGGCGCCGGGGGGCGTGAGTCCTTAAGCGGAGCGGGGGCTTTGCTGTCGGTGCGCGGCCTGGATGCGGGCTACGGCAAAATCGGCATCCTGCATGGCATCGACCTCGATGTCGGCGCCGGCGAAATCGTTGCCATCCTGGGACCGAACGGCGCGGGCAAGAGCACGCTGATGCGCGCGATATCGGGGCTGCTGCCCCTGAACGCGGGCAGCGTATCCTTCGGCGGCGTCGACCTGAGCCGCGCCACCCCACGCGAAGCGGCACGTGCCGGCCTGGTGCATGTGATCGAGGGACACCGCGTTTTCACACAGCAAAGCGTTATCGACAACCTGATGCTGGCGGGCTACGATGCGCCGCGAGCGGAACGCAGGACGCGCATCGAGGAAGCCCTGGCTTTCTTTCCCGAGATCGCGGCCAAGCGCCATGACCGCGCCGGCGCACTGAGCGGCGGCCAACAGCAGATGCTGGTGGTCGCGCAGGGCCTGGTCAAGCGGCCCCGCTTGCTTATCCTTGACGAACCGTCCGCCGGCTTGTCGCCTGTCCTGGTCGACCGGGTCCTGACCGTCGCCGGACAGCTGCGCGAACGCGGCACGGCCATCGTGCTCGTCGAACAGCTGGTAGAAAAAGCCCTGGCCTTGGCCGACCGCGTCTATGCCCTGGCGCAAGGCCGCGTCGCCATGCAGGCCCGCACCGACGAAGCCGATCTGGCCGTCCGCCTGGAGCGGGCCTATTTTGGAGACCATGGCCGTGTGGCAAACCAGTGAACGCTATCCCGACCCGCGCATCGAAGTCATCGAT
>DATJHN010000165.1:0-5621 GCA_035493915.1 Bordetella sp. | reverse complement strand
CGTGTAGCAGTTGGCCACGGTCTGCGCTTCCACGCCCTGTGACGCATCGACCACCAGCAGCGCGCCTTCGCACGCCGACAGCGAGCGGCTGACTTCGTAGGAGAAGTCCACGTGCCCCGGAGTGTCGATCAGGTTCAGGTTATAGATCTGTCCATCGGCCGCCTTGTATTCCAGCGCGGCCGTCTGCGCCTTGATAGTGATGCCACGTTCACGCTCGATATCCATGGAATCGAGCACCTGCGCCGACATCTCGCGATCCGCCAATCCGCCGCAGCGCTGGATCAGGCGGTCGGCCAGTGTCGACTTGCCATGATCGATGTGGGCAATGATTGAAAAGTTACGGATATGCTGCATAGCGGAGGGGAATAGGAAGGAAGGTGCGCCAATAAGGAGGGGGCGCCAAGCGCCCCCTCTTTGCGGCAACCAGCGATTTTAGCCGGTCTTGCGCCTACTTGCCGGGCTGTACGACCACCCACGTCGTCTGGTCCCCGCGGCGAATCAGCAAGGGAACCGGCTTGGCCTTGTCCACCTTGCCCGCGACCTGGACGAACTGTTCGGGCGTGGTGATGTCGCTGTCGCCCACGGACAACACGATATCGCCCTCCTGGATACCAGCCTGCGCGGCCTGGCCATCGGAGGCGCGCACCATGACGCCGCCCTTGATCTTCAGCTTGCTCTGGGTGGCGGTCGGCACCGGAACCACTGTCAGGCCCAGTGCGCTGGAGGCCGCGGGTTCCTTTTCCGGTTCCGCTTTCTTGGCCGCGACCGGCTTGGCCTGCGGGATTTCCGCGACCTTGACGCTGAGCGTTACATTCTTGCCCTTGCGCCAGACTTGCAGGGGAGCAACCGTACCCGGCTTGGTCTCGCCGACCATGCGCGGCAGGTCGGACCAGCGCGCGATCGGCTTGTCGTTAAAGCGCAGGATGACGTCGCCCGCCTGGACGCCGGCGGCATCCGCCGGACTGTCGCCTTCCACGCTGCTGACCAGCGCGCCTTCCGCACGGGCCAGCCCCAGGGCGGTGGCGACCTCGTTGGTGACTTCGCCGATCTGCACGCCGATACGGCCACGCGTGACCTTGCCGGTGGAGCGCAACTCGTCGACGACGCGCATGACCTCGTCGATCGGTATGGCCAGCGAGATGCCCATGAAGCCGCCGCTGCGCGAGATGATCTGCGAGTTGATGCCGATGACTTCGCCCTGCAGGTTGAGCAGCGGGCCGCCGGAATTACCGGGGTTTACCGCCACGTCGGTCTGGATGAAGGGCAGATATTCACCGGTATCGCGGTTGATGGCGCTGACGATACCCGCCGTCACCGTCGAATCCAGGCCGAAGGGCGAGCCGATGGCCAGCACCCACTGCCCCTTCTTGATCTTGCTGTCGTCGCCGATCGGCAGGAAGGGCATATCCTTGGCTTCGATCTTCAGCAGGGCCACGTCGGTACGCTCATCGGTACCGATGACCTTGGCCTTGAATTCGCGGCCGTCGGTCAGGGTTACGAAAATGTCCGTCGCATCGCTGACGACGTGATTATTCGTCAGGACGAAGCCGTCCGCGGAAATGAAGAAGCCCGATCCCACGCCGCGCGGCACGGTCCGTTCCTGCGGCTGTTGCTGCTGGGGGTTGGGTTGCTTGGGCTGCGGCTGGCGGTCGCGCGGACGCTGGCCAGGCATTTCCGGCATGCCGGGCGGCTGGAAATCGGGACCGAAAAAGAAACGGAACAGGTCGTAGGGATCCTGCGGACCGCTGCGCACCGGCACGGTGGCGGTGGTACGGATGTTGACGACGGCCGGATCGGCCTTTTCAACGATGGAAGTGAAATCCGGCAACATCATCGCCGGCGAGGCGGTGCCCGTGGACGCGGCGGTAGCGGGGGTGCTCAGGATGGTACTGGCCACCAGGGCGGCCAACAGCGCCGCCAGGCCGCGCCGGACCGGCTTGCGGCCGACGCGAGGGTTGGCGTCCTGAGACAGGGCAAAAGCAAAAAACCGCCGGACGGGTAAGTTCGACACGGTGGACAGAATCATTCAATGCTCCGGACACGCCCCAGGGGGCGTCTGCTGTTTACTTGGGCGCCGCAGGAGGCGGCGGCACATATTCGGTTGCCTTGGCCAACTGTTCGAGCGTAGGCGCGGGGACTTCGCCCAGGACAGTCACCCAGAAGTCCGCAATCCGCATACCGTAGACGTTGATCGGGCCACGCCGATATGCGCCGTGAGGCTGATGGCGATTACGCTTTTTATCATACGGCTCGATGAACACGGAGATCGCGGCCAGGCCATCGGAGAGCACCAACTGGCTGACGGCGTCGCCATGCGCCATGGTGCGGGCCACTTGTGAAACGGGGATGAATCCCGCCGGAAATGGAATGCGCCAACCTTCGGCCGCCAGGTCCAGGGGCTTCATCTCCCCCTGCAGCACCTTCCAGTCCTTGATGTTCCAGTGCGATTGCAGCTGGGTTGGGTCGACTTCCGACCCCAGGCGCAAGGCAGTGAAGGCAATCTGCTCGACCACGGTGGACGAGTTGGACAGGGTTTGCGCCTTAAGCAGCAGATCGTTTTGCGTGTCGGCGCAAAGACGGTAGCCGTAGCGGTCCTTGTCCAACGGTTCGATAGTGATGATGCGGCATTCGCGGCCCGCGACCCGGTGCGGCACGGGCTGCATGAGCACGCGATAAAACTTGGTCAGCGCCGTCGGAGCCCCCAGCAGCAGCCCGGGGAATTGCTCGGCGCGCTTGTGCTGGATCAGGACCGTTTTGTGTTCGGGCACCAGGCACTGGATATCGTCGTTGTGGCGCAGGTACTCGCGCGGCTGCCCATCGAGAACTTCGATGCGTTCGCGTTCGCCGCTGCCATCCACGACGTGAACGACCCGGGACGACTGGATGGTTTCGCCCTGCTGGTAAGTAAAGATGCCCGAATAATCGAGCTTGGCGGCCGCATCCTGGATGCGAGCCAGCAGCGCCTGGGCTTCCGTTTCGGGCACCGACACGCTATTGGACTGCGGCGCCGGCTGGGCATGGGACAAACCGGCGCTAAGGGCCAGCAGCGCCGCCGCGACCGCCGCGCTGAGTGATGCCAGGCCACGACCTGCCCTGCCGGGCAAGGCCGCCGCCGGACGGACGAACGGCCAGGACCGGAACGATGGGGCAACGACCGCCGCAACGGTCATCAGCGCCCCGCTCCGACGTCGAAAGACACCTGCCGGATGGCCGTGGGGCCAGCCAGCTGCCGGTGTGCTTCCAGATAGTCGCTCAGGCTGGGATCGTCCACCGAGACCGAGCTGGCGTCGGCAAGAACCCGCGTTTCAGCCGTCGGAGCATCGCTGCTGCCGGACAGATAGGGCTGGGCGACCCAGGCCACGGACGCCACGGCCGCGGCCACCGCGAACCCGGACAGGCCGAAGCGCCAGGAGGGACGCAGCGCGAGGCGCCGGCGGCGCGGCGCCACGATGGGCAATTCATTGGACAGCGCGGCCGCCAAACGGGCCTGGAACGCGGGCGTGGGGTTGATGGACAGCTCCGGATTGCGCAGTACGTCACCGATCAGGTGGTACGTATCCCAGGTTTCCCTGCCTTCGGCCACTTCCAGGCCATCCAGCCATTCCTCGGTTCCTTCGCCATCCATCCACGCGGACACCGAGTTTTCCCAGCTGGTGTCCTCGGTGCGGACGGAAGCAGATGATCTTTGCATGACTCCAGCTCCTTACCAACGACGATCGGCATCGTTGCCAAGCAAGGGCCGCAGACGCGCGGCCACCGCTTCCCGGGCTCGGAATATGCGCGACCGGACTGTACCGATCGGGCAACCCATGCTCTGGGCGATGTCTTCGTAACTCATACCTTCAATTTCCCGCAGGACGATAGCCGTGCGTAATTCCTCGGGCAATCCCTGTATGGCCGCATTGACGGTTTCCGCGATTTCGCGGCTGGCGACCATGGCTTCCGGGGTGCTGATATCGCTTAGGTTGTCCGTTTCATTAAAAGTTTCACCGTCCTCATTTTCGAGGGCGTTCGGCGTGCTGGGACGGCGGCCGGTGGACGCCAGCCAGTTGCGCGCCGTATTGATCGCGATCCGGTACAACCAGGTATAGAACGCGCTCTCGCCCCGGAACTGGGGCAAGGCGCGGTAGGCCTTGATAAAAGCTTCCTGCGCCACGTCTTCGACCTCGGCCTGGTCGCGGATCATGCGGGAAAGCAGCCGCATGATCTTGCGCTGGTATTTCAGGACCAGCAGATCGAACGCTTTTTTATCGCCCCGCTGGACACGCGCGACCAGCTCGGCATCGATGTCGCGTTCGCTCATGGCGTCCCCACCGTCCGGCGGCTGGGCGTGCGGCACAGACGCCGGTTCGCCAGCATGCAGGTACGGCGCCACGCCTGCGCGGGCAGGCCGTCTTGCCAGACGGTAAAGGTGACGTTTCCGGTAGTGGCGGCCGGCCCGTTACAACTGCCGGCAGGCAAACGCGCTACCAAGGTCAGCCAGCGCGGTCCGCGCGATGCGGCGATCCATTCAGCCGGATGCCAGCCGTTGCGCATGCGCAAATGAAAAGCCCCATCACGATCCATGCGGATGGCCCGGACCGCGGGACGCGCACGCATCATGAACCAGGCGCCCGCAGCGGCCAGGGCGCCCAGCAGGAGCAGCGCCGCCACGGAAAGGACGGCCTGCCAATACAGCGCAAGCAATGCGGTGGCCAACGCGGCCGCCATCATGGCGCCGTCCAGCCATGCGGCCAATCGTGGCCGCAAGATAGGTACGCGCAACGTCCAATCCGGGTGCACGCACGCTCCCTTACATCCGTCGCACGGCCATCGACCCGTTGGTGCCGCCGAACCCGAACGAGTTGGACAACGCAACGTTGATCGCCATCTCCCGCGCCTCGTTGGCGCAGTAGTCCAGGTCGCACTCGGGGTCCTGGTTGAACAGGTTGATGGTCGGCGGCGAGATCTGGTGATACACCGCCAGCGTGGTGAACACGGCTTCTATGCCACCAGCCGCGCCGAGCAAGTGCCCGGTCATCGACTTGGTGGAATTGACCACCAGCTTGTACGCATGATCGCCGAACGCGAGCTTCAAGGCGTCCGATTCGTTCTTGTCGCCCAGGGGCGTGGACGTACCGTGCGCGTTGACGTACTGCACGTCTTCCGGATTCAGCCCACCGTTGCGCAGCGCGTTGATGACGCCCCGGCGCGGACCGTCCTTGTCGGGAGCGGTAATGTGATGGGCATCCGAACTCATGCCGTAGCCGACGAATTCGCCGTAAATGCGCGCGCCGCGCTTCTTGGCGTGTTCGTATTCTTCGAGCACCACGACGCCCGCACCCTCGCCCAGCACAAAACCATCGCGATCGCGATCCCAGGGCCGCGATGCGGTCGTCGGATCATCGTTGCGCGTGGACAGGGCACGCATCGCGGCGAAGCCGCCGATGCCCAGCGGGGACACCGTGGATTCCGCGCCGCCCGCGATCATCACATCCGCATCGCCATATTCGATAAGACGCGCGGAATCGCCGATGCTGTGCAAACCCGTGGTGCACGCCGACACCACTGCATAGCTGGGGCCCTTGAATCCGTACATGATCGAAAGCTGACCGGAGATCAGGTTGATCAGCGCGCCAGGC
>DATJHN010000164.1:0-14527 GCA_035493915.1 Bordetella sp. | reverse complement strand
ATCCCGCCTGAGCGACACCATCCATCAGGATTGCTGGGAAAAATACGTCTTCCTGTGCTCGCTGGCGGCCGGAACCTGCCTGCTGCGGGGCGCGGTCGGAGAAATCGCATCGACAGCCGACGGCCACGCCGTCTTGCTGGGACTGCTGGCCGAAACGCAGGCGGTGGCGGCCGCGGCCGGCTACCGTGTGCGGCCGCAGGCCGATGCGGCGGCGCGTAAATTGTTTGCCGATACGTCGTCGCCGGTAACGGCGTCGATGTTCCGCGATCTGCGGCACGGACTGCGTGTAGAGGCCGACCATATCGTGGGCGATATGATTGCGCGCGGCGCCGCGACCGGTATCGCGACGCCCTATCTGCGCGTGGCCTATTCGCATCTACAGGTTTACCAGAACCGGCTCGACGTTAAAGTCCCCTGAAGTTTTGTTTACACTGGCACGCTGCGGGCCGCATCGCGCGCCCGCCGTTTCTCGATCGGAATCCGCATGAAGCTCAAACCCCTAGCCGCGACCGTCCTGTTCTGTGCGGCCGCATGCCTGTGCGGCGCCGCACAAGCGGCGTCGGCCGACAACAAGGCGGTGGTGACGGCGTTTTTCCGCATGCTGTTCCAGGACAAGAACGTCGATAAGGCGCTCCAGACCTATGTTGACAAGAACCTGATCCAGCACGATCCCTATCTGCCCGACGGGTCCTCGGCGATGGCGGATTTCTATGGGCCATATCTGGAACAGCATCCCATGGCCAGCGCCGATATCAAGCGCATGATCGCGGAAGACGATCTGGTCGTGGTGCACACGCTGTGGAAGGAATCGCCCGAAGATGCAGGGCAGGCGGTCGTGGATATTTTCCGCCTTCGCGATGGAAAAATCGTTGAACATTGGGACGTCAGCCAGGACATCCCGGAAAACCCGGCGAACCGGAACTCAATGTTCTAGCGTGGCTTCCCCTACTTCTTCAAAGCCGTTCTCTCTCTATTTAGCCGGGTACGACGTATTCCGCCCGGATGCCATCGAGTACGGCGAACAACTGAAGGCCCTGTGCGCCCGGCATGGGCTCCAGGGGTTCTACCCCCTGGACAAGGCGGGCCCCGCCGATCTGACGGGCCCCGAATTGGCGGCATGGATCTATCGCGCCAATGTTGCCCTGATACGCCAGGCAGACGGAGTCATCGCCAACCTGAATCCCTTCCGCGGCGCCGAACCCGATTCCGGCACCGCCTTCGAAGTCGGCTACGCAGTCGCGCTGGGCAAACCCGTATGGGCGTATACCTCGGTCGCGTCGTCCATCGTCGGCCAGGTTGCCACCGGCAAATCCGCCGATGGCAACTTTCACATCGACGCCCAGGGCTATACGGTCGAGGATTTTGGGATGAACCTTAATCTGATGCTCGCGTGCAGCGCGACCGTCGTGATCGGCGGCGTGGATGCCTGCCTGGCTCGAATCGTCCGGGATCTGGACTCGCTTACGCCCTAGAACCAGGGAGCGGAACACAGGCGTGCAAGCATGGCCTGTTCTTTCGTCGCGCTGATCTTGCCCGCTTCTTCATCGTCTATAGACAGTATCTGTTGGAGCGACGGCAAGGAAAGGACACGTTCTTGCAATCCCTGGATTGCATCGATTCCTTCGGACTGATGGTGAGCTATGGATCGGCCTCTGGAGATCCGCCGCCAGTGGATATGGGTTTATTGAACCAAAAGGGTTGCCTGTTTGTTACGCGGCCCTCGGTCTTTCCCCACAACGCCACTACAGCCCAGCTACAGGCGAACGCGGCGGATCTGTTCGATGCGATAGACCGAGGATTCGTCAAGGCGGACATCGGTCAACGCTTCCGGCTAGATGACATCGTGCAGGTTCACACAGCAGCACAGGAACGACGCGTCGCCGGAGCTATCGTCATCGTTCCGTGAACAGGCGCATACCTGCGCGCCGACGTGGCATCCCCGCCGGACGGCCGCCCGACTAGGCGGCCTGCGATTCCAGCTCCATCGCCGCGCCGGCCTGCACTTCCAGCCCGCGGCGATAGTCGGCCAGTTCCGCGATGGTCAGCGCGACCAGGCCGTGCTTGGCGGCATAGCGTTCGATGGCTTCGCCTCGCGCCATGGTGCCGTCGTCGTTCATCAGCTCGCACAGCACCGCGGCAGGGCGCAGGCCGGCCAGAATGGCCAGGTCCACGGAGCCTTCCGTATGGCCGCGCCGCGTCAGCACGCCGCCCGGCTGGGCTCGCAGCGGAAAGACATGGCCAGGGCTGACGACGTCGCCGGCCCGCGCGTGCGAAGCGATGGCGGCGCGGATCGTCGTGACACGGTCCTGTGCCGATACACCCGTGCTGACGCCTTCGCGTGCCTCGATGGACACCGTGAAGGCGGTGCCGTGGCGGCTTTCGTTGCGTGCCGTCATGGGCGGCAGCGACAAGCGGTGCAGGGTTTCGTCGTTCAGGCACAGGCAAACGATGCCGCTGCAATCGCGGATCAGCTGGGCCATGATGGGGACGGTGATTTTGTCGGCGGCGACGATCAGGTCGGCCTCGTTTTCCCGGTCGAAATCGTCCAGCAGAATCACGGGACGTCCGATGCGCATGTGATGCAGCGCGCGCTCCAGGCGCATCGGAAAGGGTTGCGCGAAGATCGTGGTGTGGCGCGGATCCTGGGCAATGGTGCTAGCTGTGGTTTGGGACATTGAAACGCTCTCGCAAAATAGTTGGGCGAAAAACGTTTCAGGGCAATGGACAAGCCAAACGCAAAACCGCGTGCACGCGCCGATGACGGGCGACCCGCTACGGGGCCGTGTTTCCACCTGTCAGCCGACAGGCGTGCTGGGTACGGAAGTGTGCCGGCACATCTTCTCTCATCCGGACTATGACCGTCGGCTCTGGAATCTGACCAGATCTGCTGACCCCGTGGACCGTTGCCGGACCGCGGGCGCTCGCGGGCTTGCCACTTTGCATGGCCTACCGCCGGTGGGGAGTTTCACCCCGCCCTGAAGACGTACTGAATGCCGCTGGCGGGCGGCATGAAAGAGATTGTATATCAGGTCCTGTTTACAGCATCCAGGAGAGGACCTAGGCCTTTTTTTTCTTCTTTTTCTTCTTAGGCAAGGCCAGCATGGTGCCTCGGCATTCGGCGGCACCGCACAGGCATTTGTAGCCCTCTTTCATGGCCTTGGTGATCTTGCCGTCCAGCACCAGCCCATAGTCGTAGAACAACTCTTCGCCGCGCTTGATGTCCTGTACCGCATAGATATAGACCCGCTTGCCGGCGCTGCCTTCCTGCGTTTCGCAGTTGGGCGCGCAGCTGTGGTTGATCCAGCGCGCGTCGTTGCCCTTGTCGCCGCCGTCGATCACCTTGCCCGTGGAGAGCGAGAAGAAGAATGTGTGGAAGGGATCGTCCGGATTGGTGGGATGGCGCCGGTCGGCTTCCTTGGCGCTGATGCGTTCGCCACCGTATTCGATGATGCGCGTGCCCGAGGGAATCTTGCGGGCCGCGAATACGCCGTTGCCGTGCAGCTTGGAACGCCGCACGACGTACCAGGGTTTGGAGGTTTCTTCGGTCATGTCCAGCCAGGATCCGCGTGCCTGACGCGGTAAGGGGGTAACCGTCGCGTCGCGCGCGATCGGACGAAGTGACGGGGATTATATCGGCGCCGTCAGCGGCAGCATGGATTCTTTCAGACGGCGCAGGACGAAACTTGATTTGCTGTGTCGTATGCCCGGGATGCGATACAGCTGTTCGCGCAGCAGCCGTTCGTAGTCGCGCGTATCGCGCACGGCGATGCGGATGTAGTAGTCGTAGTCGCCCGACACGAGAAAGGCTTCCAGCACTTCGGGTATCTGGGCCAGCGCGCGGCCGAATTCGTACAGCGTTTCCTCGCTATGGCTTTCCAGCGTGACGTGGACGATGACCGTATCCATGTAGCCCAGCGCGGCGGGATCGATATTGACGGTGTAGCCACGGATGACGCCTGCTGTCTCCATGCGCTTGATGCGGTTCCAGCAGGGCGTGGACGACAGGCCCACGGCGGTGCCGATCTCGTTCAGGCTGGCCCGGGCATTGTCCTGCAGGACGCGCAAAATCGCTAGATCGAACTTGTCCAGATGCATTTTCTTCAATTCCAGTCTTAACGAGATTAATTTCCCGCGTCTTGTCAATTTTACGAGAAAAACAAGATAAAAATTCCGGCCAACCCACCTTAAGATGACTGCCATGAACGACCGTCTCCCCTCCCAGGCCTTGAATGGCGCCGATGCCGGCGGCGCGCCTCCTGTCGCGAATGGCGCCCGCATTCTGCTCGAAACCCTGATCGCGCACGGAGTGGATACGATCTTCGGCTATCCGGGCGGCGCGCTGCTGCCGCTCTATGACGCCCTGTATGCGGAACCGCGCTTGCGCCATGTGCTGGTGCGCCACGAGCAGGCCGCCGTGCATGCGGCCGAAGGGTACGCGCGCACCACGGGGCGTACCGGCGTGGTGCTGGTGACGTCCGGGCCAGGCATGGCGAATACCACTTCGGGCTTGCTGGACGCCATGTGCGATTCGATCCCGGTACTGTGCATCAGCGGGCAGGTCGCCACCGCCGCGATCGGTACGGACGCATTCCAGGAGTGCGATGCCATTGGCATTTCGCGTCCGGTTACCAAATGGAATACGCAAATCCTGCGCGTGGACGCCGTTGCCGACACGGTGGCGCGGGCCCTGACGCTTACGCGCCAGGGGCGGCCCGGGCCGGTGTTGGTGGATTTTCCCAAGGACATACAGCTGGCCTTGCCGGCCGACCAGGACGAAACGCTGCCGGCCGACGAGCGCCATGGCGTGGCCGCGCTGCGCGCGCGGCGCCAGGCCGTCAAGGCGGCCTTCAAGGTCCCGCAAAGCGCCGTGCGGCGCGCCGCCGACCTGATCGCGCAGGCGCGCCGGCCCGTGTTCTATGGTGGCGGCGGCCTGATCAACGCCGGACCCGCCGCCTGCGCCGCGTTTACCGATCTGGCGCGCCAGGTGGGTGCGCCCTGTACTCTGACGCTGATGGGCCTGGGCGCGTTTCCCGCATCCGATCCCCTGTTCCTGGGCATGCTGGGCATGCACGGCACGCTGGAAGCGAACCTGGCCATGCATCATGCCGACCTGATCGTCTGCGTGGGCGCGCGGTTCGACGATCGCATCACTGGGCGCCTGGCCGATTTCTGCCCGCATGCGCGCAAAATCCATATCGACATCGACCCGGCATCCATCAATAAGGTGGTACGCGTGGACGTGGCAATGGTGGGCGACTGCCTGCCGCTGGTCGATGCCCTGCGCCGGGCGCTGGCCGAGCGCGCGCCGCCGGCCGCACAGCTGGAAACCTGGTGGCATCGCATCGAACGCTGGCGCGCCAAGGACTGCCTGCGCGTCGAACCGCGCGACGATGCCATCCTGCCGCAGCAGCTGATGCGCCGCCTGGATGCCGCGCTGGCGGGCCGCGACCCGATCGTATCGACGGACGTCGGGCAGCATCAGATGTGGGCGGCGCAGTACCTGAAATTCGATCAGCCGAATCGTTGGCTGACGTCAGGCGGCGCCGGCACGATGGGCTATGGGCTGCCGGCGGCGATTGGCGCGCAGATTGCCTGGCCGGACCGCACGGTGGTGTGCGTCAGCGGCGATGCATCGGTGCTGATGAACATCCAGGAATTGTCGACGGCCGTCCAGCATGACGCGCCGGTCAAGGTCGTGCTGTGCAACAACGGCTATATGGGCATGGTGCGGCAGTGGCAGGAATTGATCCACGGCGGACGCTACAGCCACAGCTATAACGCGTCCCTGCCGGATTTCGTGGCGGTCGCCAAGGCGTTCGGATGGAATGCCGCGCGGGTAACGGATCCCGCGCGGCTGGACGAGGCACTGGCGCAATGCCTGGATAGCCGCGGTCCTTATTTCCTGGACGTTTGCGTGGCGGAACAGGAAAACTGCTATCCCATGATGCCTGCCGGCCACGGCCATCACCGCATCATGCTGGCCGGCGGTGTCTGGTACGAAGACGAAGCCTGATCAGTCTCAGTCGTGCTTGATGGAAATCGTCTTCAGCACCGTAAAGCCGTATAGCGCCTCGAAGCCTTTTTCGCGGCCATGGCCGCTGGCCTTGACGCCGCCGAACGGCAGCTCGATGCCACCGCCCGCGCCGTAGTTATTGATAAAGACCTGGCCCGCGCGAACCTTGCGCGCCATGCGGAACTGGCGTCCGCCATCGCGGGTCCAGACGCTGGCCACCAAGCCGTAATCGGTGGCGTTGGCGATCCGCACGGCATCCGCTTCGTCTTCGAAGGGAATGGCCGCCAGGACCGGGCCGAATACTTCGTCGCGCGCCAGCCGATGGGCAAGCGGAACGTCGCGCAGCAGCGTCGGCACCTGATAAAAACCGCCCGCGGGCGCACCGTCGCTCAGCCTGCCCTGCGCCACGGTGGCGATACCGTCGCCGCGCGCCTGCGCCAGGAAATCGGCGACCCGGGCCTGCTGCGTTTTGCGGATCAGCGGCCCGCAGTCCAGGTCCAGATCGGCCGGGCCGGCGCGCAGGGCGGCGAAGGCGGCACCGACTTTTTCCAGCACTTCGTCGTAGGCGCTGCGCTGCACCAGCAGGCGGCTGCCCGCCGAGCAGGTCTGGCCCGCGTTCTGCACGATGGCGTTGATGATCACCGGCAGCATCGCATCGAAGTCCGCATCGGCGAATACGATCTGCGGCGACTTGCCGCCCAGCTCGGTGGTGACCGGCGTGTGATTGGCGGCCGCCGTCTGCGTTACCAGGATGCCGATGGCAGGTGAACCCGTGAATGAGATATGGTCGATGCCCGGGTGGCGCGCCAGCGCGTCACCGGCTTCATGGCCGTAGCCCGTGATCACATTGATGGCACCGGGCGGGAAGCCGGCTTCGGCGGCCAGCTCGGCGATGCGCAGCACCGACAGGCAGGCGTCCTCGGCCGGCTTGACCACGCAAGCGTTGCCCGCCGCCAGGGCGGCGCCGACGCTGCGGCCGAAGATCTGCAAAGGATAGTTCCAGGGCACGATGTGTCCGGTCACCCCGTGCGGTTCGCGCAGGGTCAGGACGGTGTAGCCGTTCTGGTAGGGCAGCGTCTCGCCGTGCAGTTTGTCGGCCGCGCCGCCATAGAACTCGAAGTAGCGGGCGATGGCGGTAACGTCGGCGCGCGCCTGCTTGGTGGGCTTGCCGCAATCGCGCGATTCGATGGCGGCCAGTTCGTCGAAATGGTCCATCACCAGCAGCGACAATTTCAGCAGCAGGCGACCCCGTTCCGCCGCCGTCAGCGCGCCCCAGGTGCCTTCGTATGCCTTGCGCGCGGCCTTGACGGCGCGATCGATATCGGTGGCATTGCCGCGCGGTATGGCGTCGAATTCCTCGCCCGTCGACGGATCGATGACCGGAATGAATTCACCGGTCGATGACGGTACGGGGCGATTGTCGATGAAATGCTGCTGCATGATGGACGGTCTCCTGTGTGGTCAGCCCGCTGTTTTGCTGGCTGCCTTTTTAGCGGCGGCTTTTTTGGCCGGCGCTTTCCTGGCCGCGGTCTTTTTGGCCGCGGTTTTCCTGGCGGCAGTCTTGACGGCCGCGCCCGGGGCCCGCGCATCGGCGTCGCCGCCCGTCGCGGCGCCACGCGCGGAGGTCTTCGTAGCCGTCTTTCCCGCGCTCTTCGCGGCGGTCTTGGCCGGTGTCTTGGCGGCGGCCGTTTTACCTGCCGTCTTGCCAGCCGCCTTGTCGGGGCGCGGTTCGAATTCGAAGCCGATCTTGCCGTCGGGCTGGCGCACCAGATAAGCCTTGAACTTGCGGTTGGTGCGGCTGGACACGAAACCGTCCAGCAAATCCGTGCGGCCGTCGGTCAGCAGCTTTTCCATCTGGGCGCGCGAGATTTCCTGCTGCAGGATGACCTTGCCGGACCGGAAAGTGCAGTTCTTTTCGGGACCCACGGATTTCTCGCACACATAGCTCATGCCATATTCGAAGACGCGCGAGTTGCATTTCGGGCAAGGGCCGACCGGCGTGTGGCCGGAGAAGTCGACGGGTTCGCTGTCCTCGTCGTTGCTCTGGCCGAAATCGAATTCCAGCTTGTACTCGTCGGTGATGCGCAGGATGGCCGCGAAGGGCCGGCCCATCTTGCTGATAAAGCCCTGCAGCGGTCCGATTTCGCGCTTGGCCAGCAGTTCCTCGACCTCCGGCAGTTCGAAGGTGCGGCCGCCGGGATGCTTGCCGATGGAAAAGTCGCAGTTGGTGCACGCGTAGCGGCGATAGTTTTCCTTGACCACCCCGCCGCACTTGGGACACGGCGTCTTCAGGGTCGCGTAATCGCCCGGCACGGTATCGCGTTCGTATTCCTTGGCACGCTTGACGATGACCTGCGTCATCTGCGCGATTTCGCGCATGAACGCATCGCGCACCAGCTGGCCCTGTTCGATCTGCTTGAGCTTGTGTTCCCACTCGCCGGTCAGTTCGGGTGACGTCAGTTCCGTCACGTCCAGGCCGGACAGCAAGGTCATCAGCTGGCGTGCCTTGGCGGTGGGCACCAGGTCGCGTCCCTCGCGGCGCAGATAGACTTCGTTCAGCAGGCCTTCGATGATGGCGGCGCGCGTGGCCGGCGTACCCAGGCCGCGCTCGGACATGGCCTCGCGCAATTCCTCGTCTTCCACCAGCTTGCCGGCGCCTTCCATGGCGGACAGCAGCGTGGCTTCGTTGTAGCGAGGGGGCGGCTTGGTGGCCAGGCCGACGGCGTCGACTTCTTCCGTACGCACTTTTTCGCCGTCGGCGACCGGCACCAGATTGGCGTCCTCGTCCTGCGCTTCCTTGCCGTAGACGGCCAGCCAGCCCGGAGCCACCAGCACTTTGCCGTCGGTGCGGAAGCGATGGCCCTGCACGTCCGTCAGGCGCGTCGTTACGCGGTATTCCGCCGCGGGGAAGAACACGGCCAGGAAGCGCTTGAGCACCAGATCGTAGAGCTTGGCTTCCGCTTCGCTCAGGTCGCGCGGCACCTGCAGGGTGGGGATGATGGCAAAGTGGTCCGACACCTTCTTGTTGTCGAAGATGCGTCGATTGGGTTTGACCCAGTTCTGCTCCACGATACGCGCCGCGTGGCGCGCCGTGGCGGCCGCCGGCCCCGAATGCGCATCGGCCAGCGTGCGCATCGTATCGCGCACGGTGTTGATGTAGTCCTCGGGCAGGTAGCGCGAATCGGTACGCGGGTAGGTCAGCGCCTTGTGGCGTTCATAAAGCGTCTGCGCCAGCGCCAGCGTGGTCTTGGCCGAGAAGCCGAAGCGGCCGTTGGCCTCGCGCTGCAGCGAGGTCAGGTCGTACAGCGCGGGCGACAACTGCGTTGACGGCTTGGATTCTTCCGTGACCGTGCCCGGTTGTTCGCGGCAGGCCGCGACCACGCTTTGGGCGGCGGCCAGCGACCACAGCCGCGACTCGCGCTTTTCCGGATCGCGATCGTCTTTCTTGAAATCCGGATCGATCCAGCGGCCTTCGTACAGGCCGGCGGCGGCGACGAAGGTGGCGCGCACTTCCCAGTAATCGCGCGACACGAAGGCGCGGATGCGATTTTCGCGTTCATGCACGATGGCCAGGGTCGGCGTCTGCACGCGGCCTACCGGCGTCTTGAAGAAGCCGCCATCCTTGCTGTTGAAGGCGGTCATTGCGCGGGTGCCGTTGATGCCCACCAGCCAGTCGGCTTCCGCGCGCGAGCGTGCCGCGGCTTCCAGCGGTTTCATGACGCTGTCGTCGCGCAGATTGGCGAAGGCCTCGCGGATCGCGGCCTGCGTCATCGATTGCAGCCACAGCCGTTGGATGGGCTTGTTGACCCCCGCATACTGAATGATGTAACGGAAAATCAGCTCGCCTTCGCGGCCAGCGTCACAGGCATTGATGATGCTGTCGACGTCCTTGCGCTTTGCCAGGCGCACCAGCAGTTTCAGTCGTTCGCTCGACCGCTTGTCGGTCGGGTCCAATTCGAATTGCGGGGGAATGACCGGTAGATGCGCGAAGCTCCACTTGCCCTTTACGGGATCGTTCGGCGCGACCAGGCTCAACAAATGGCCGACGCTGGAACTCAAGACGTAACGTTCGCTTTCAAAGTATTCCCCCTCACGCGCGAACCCCCCCAGGGCACGTGATATATCCAGGGCGACCGAGGGCTTCTCGGCAATAATCAGCGTTTTGCTCATGTATTTCCAATGGCGGCGGCCCGCCGCAATAGCGCGGATGATAAGAGGGGAGATTCGCCACATGCAAGTCGACACTCGTACATCGGCAGGATCGGAATTGCACGCTTGGCGCGCGTTTCTGGCGCGCGGCACCCTGGCGTTGGGGCTATTGCTGCTGGCCAGCGCCATGATTTGCGGGGTCGCGGCGAACTGGGAAGCCATGACCAAGATACAGCGTTTGGCGGGTACACAGGTGCTGCTGGCGGCCAGCGCCCTGCTCGCGGCGTTCCTGTACGCCCGGCCGGCGCGGACGGCGGTAGCCGCCCATGGACGCGCCTGCGTGGCCGGGCTGGCCGGCGTCCTGCTGGGCGCCCTGCTGGCGCTGGTCGGGCAGACCTACCAGACGGGCGCCGATGCCTGGGAACTGTTCGCGCTGTGGGCGGGGTTGATGCTGCCCTGGGCAGTGGCGGCCCGCAGCCAGGGCGTATGGCTGTTCTGGATAGTGATCGCCAATATTGCCTTGGCACTGCTGCTGGGCGAACGGGTGCTGTCCTGGTGGGTGGTATTCGACGGGCCGGGTTTTCCCAGCCTGGTCGTCTGCGCCGCCAACCTGGTTATGCTGGCCATCTGGGAATTCTGCGCCTGGCGCCAGCACGCCCGAAGGACGGGATACCCTCCCTCGGGGAAAAATCGAGCGGCGACGGGCGGGTACACCGATGCCCGCACGGCCTTGGGGAGGAGTCACGCGGCGACAGGAGGCTACATCAGTGCGCGCATCGGCGTCGGTCCGCGCGTGCTGGCCTTGCTGGCGGTGGGCGTACTGACCCTGGCACTGGTGTTCGGCGATTCCGTGGTGGAAGGGCTGGGCTCCTATACCGGCCTGGCCTGGGTGATCGTCACCCTGGCGCTGGCCTATTTCTATACGCGCATCCGCCTGGACCTGGTGATCCTGGCCCTGCTGGCCGCCGGTGTGATCTGCGTATCGCTGCGGGTGGTCGGCGAATGGCTGCTGCGGATCGATCCCGGCGTCTGGGTCGCCCTGCCGCTGGCGGCGCTGCTCATGGGAGAAGCGGTCGTCGCCGCGCGCTGGCTGCGCCGCCTGGCCGCGGCCATGCCGGCGCCGGAGGCTGTCGACGGGGGGCTCGAGCCGGCAAGCGCCGCCACTGCCGTGACATCGGAAACGACCATGTACCCCGGCACGCTGGAGGCAGAGGCTGTATCCGCGGGCACCGACGGCGCGGTCGAAACCGCGGCGTCGGCCGGTGACGAGGTCGAAACCGCCGCCGCGCCCGGGCCCGTCGTGCAGCTTGGCCCGCGGACCGCTCTCCGTACCGCCACCCCATGGTACGTACAGGGCTTGCTGGGCCTGAGCGCGTGGATCGCCACCTTGTTGCTGCTGGTGTTCCTGGTCGCGTCCGGCATCGTCCAGACCACGTCGGCCGCCCTCGTGCTGGGCTTGGTGCTGTGCGTGGCCGGGGTCGCCGTCGCCCGCACCGCGCAGCAGCTGTTCTGGCGCCAGTGCGCCACCGCGCTGGCCTTTTCCGGCCAGATCCTGGCGACGGCGGGGCTGTCGGTATCCAATTCCGCCACCGGCTCGGCCCTGCTCATCCTGGTGCTGGCGGTGGCGGTCTACATTCTGGCGCCGGACGCCATTCTGCGTTTCCTGAGCGGCCTCATGATGGCCCTGGCCCTGTTCATATTGACCTCGTTTTCCGCCAGCACGCAGGATTTGTACGAACACGTCCTGACGTGGATGGATTTCGACAGGGTGCGCGGCCTGACCGTCTGGCTGCCCGCCTGCGTGTGCGGGGCCTGGCTGGCCGCGGCCGCCTTCCTGGCGCGCGAACGCATGCAGGCGCCGCGGCGCGACATGCTGCAGCCCCTGGCCTGGGCCTTTGCGCTGGCATCGCAACTGGGCGCGCTGCAGGCCACCGGCGTGCCGGTGTGGGAACTGCCGGCGCTGTGGGCGCTGCACCCGCCCGGCGCGGTATTCCTGGTCCTGGCTTCCCTGCTGCCCGTCGCGGTGGCCGGCGCACTGATCCGGCGCCGGCATGCGGCACTGCCCAGGAGCTTGCGCATTGGCGTGCCGCTGGGGCTGCTGATCCTGGCGGTGTGCTGGCTGCCGGCTCCGGGTATCGCGTTCGGCCTGGCCTGGATACTGCTGGGCTTCGGTCTGGGGCGGCCGCGCCTGCGCCGCTGGGGCCAGGCCGTACTGCTGATCTACCTGGTTCTTTATTACTATCAATTGAATGTTCCGTTGTTGCAAAAGGCGCTCTGGCTGGCCGGCGCCGGCGTCCTGCTGCTGCTGATGCGTGTCGTCGCCTGGCGCCTGCCGCGCCTGCTCGAAGGCGTGGCGCCGATCCCGCCGACCCATCCCGTATCGCCGCGCCGGCCCTTATGGGCGGCGGTGATCGTCGCCGGGCTGGCGGTGGTACTGGCCGTGGTCAATACGGGTATCTGGCAGCGCGAGCAATTGTTGGCCAATGGCCACGTCGTGCGGCTCGCCCTGGCGCCCGTCGATCCGCGCTCGCTCATGCAGGGCGACTATATGGCTCTTCGTTTCGCCGCCGCCCAGGACATCGGCCACCTGACACAGGACGACCGCCAGCCGGCCGTGGCCGGCCTGTGGGGCGGACCACGCACGGACGGCTACCTGGTCCTGCAACCCGACGCGCAGGGCGTGGCGCAGCCGCTGCGCACCCAGGCGGCAGCGGATCCTCATGGCAAGCAGGAAGTCGTGCTGCGCTATCGCCTGCGCGCCGATGGTGTGCGCCTGGTGACCAACGCGTTCTTCTTTCCGGAAGGCGAAGCCCAGCGCTATCAGCAGGCGCGCTACGGCGAACTGCGGGTCGGCGATGACGGCACCGGATTGCTGGTGCGCTTGCTGGGCGCCGATCTCCAGCCTTTATAGCGGCCTGCCATACCCATGGCGCTCAGCTGCCATAACGGCGAGCCCATTGCCGGGTAGCCTCGGACAGGAATGACCCGGGATCGGCCGCGGCGATGGGCCCGAATCCCAAGGCCCGCCAGGCCAGCGCCAGTTGTTCCACGGGCCGCGCCACATCAAGCGCCGGCGCGTGGTTCTGCTTGGACAGCTTCAGGCCGGTACGGGGGTCCAGAATCAGCGGCACGTGCATGACGCGCGGCGGCCGCGCGCCGATCAGGCGCGCCAATACCCGCTGCCGTGCTGTCGAGCTGAGCAGATCGGCACCACGCACAATGTCGGTCACGCCCTGTGCCGCATCGTCGACGACGACCGCCAATTGATAGGCCCACATGCCGTCGGCGCGCCGCAGTACAAAGTCGCCGACGGCATGCGCCACGTCCTGTCGCTGCGCGCCCAGCCAGCGATCGATAAAGTTTTCCTCGCCATTCGGGACGCGCAGGCGCCAGGCGCGTGCCTGCCTGCCAGGCGGCAGACCGTTGCGGCAGGTGCCGACATAAGGCCGCTCACCGTCCAGCAGGGCCTGCCGCATGCCGCGCGCCTGTTCCAGCGCAGCGTGGTTTTCGATGATTTCGCGCCGCGTGCAGGCGCAGCCGTACACCAGCCCGCGCGCGGTCAGATCGTCCAAAGCCTGCCGATACGTGGCATCGCGTCGCGACTGCCACAGCACCTCGCCGTCCCATTGCAAGCCCAGCGCCTGCAATTGCCGCATGATGACGCGGTCGGCGCCGGGTACCGTGCGCGGGGTGTCGATGTCTTCGATTCGCAGCAACCATGTACCGCCATGGGCCCGCGCGTCCGCGTAGCTGGCCAATGCGGCAACCAGCGATCCCGCATGCAGCGGGCCGCTGGGGCTAGGGGCGAAACGGCCGATGTAGGTCATGTAAAAAGCCGGTGTCCGGAGCGCCAAAGCAAAACCGGCCCGAAGGCCGGCCGCAATATCGGGACGGCGCAGCCGTCAGTGCAGACAACGGACGTCGCCGTCGTCGTCCAACAGTTCTTCCAGCACCAGGTTGTCGATATCGGCTTCCTGGCTCCACAGCACCATCAGGGCCGTGATCTTGAGCTTGGACAGGGGCACGGGCGATTCGGGCGCGGCCAATGCGCGATCGATGACGATTTCGCGCAGCGGCGCGGGCAGCACGCCGGCCGATTCCAGGAAGGTGATGAAACCGATGGCCTCGGTGCCCAGTTGGCGGTATTCGCTCTCGGTGTAGATGCGGATCCCGGTGGCAGGCTGATGCGCGAGATCCACGCAACGTTCCGTGGTCTCGGCCAAGCCGTACAGCCAGCCCAGTGCGTCGTCGATGTCTTCGTGTTCGAAGCCCGCCGCAGCCAGGCGCTTGGCCAGTACATCCGCCGCAGGACAGGCTTGCGGCGTGTAGTAATTTTCAAAAAGATAGACCAGGATATCGAACATA
>DATJHN010000163.1:0-2889 GCA_035493915.1 Bordetella sp. | reverse complement strand
CTATGCCTCGCACGCAGTCCTGGATGGTGGCGTCCGCAGCCTGTTGCAGCAAGGGCGGCTGAACGCGGCCAGATCGGGACCGCGCACGGTGGTACTGGCCAGCGATACGACGCTGGCCGGCAACCTCCCGATCGCGCTGTCCTTCGAATGCGCCCCGGCAAGATGATGGCCCCCGCGGTGCGGCCTCTTCGAGCCCTTCCTGCCCCCCGAGGGGGCTGTGCCGCCTTGGGGCGGCCCGGCGGCGGCACGGCACAGTTCTACTAAAGCAAAGGCACACATGTCCGACATCGGCCGCATCGACCTCTTCGGCAAACTGAATCCCCTGCTTTACCAGGGCCTGGATAGCGCGACCGCGTTCTGCAAGCTGCGCGGCAATCCTTATGTGGAACTGGTGCACTGGATGCATCAGATCCTGCAATCCCGGGATAGCGATCTGCATCGCGCCGCCGCGCGCTTCGGCCTGGACACGGAACGTTTGCAGGCGGACCTGATCGGCGCGCTCGAGCAATTGCCGCGCGGCGCGAGTTCGGTTTCCGATCTGTCGGAGCACATCGACAATGCGGTCGAACGGGCCTGGATCCTGGCCTCGCTGCGTTACAGCCGCACGCGCATACGCAGCGGGCACCTGCTGCTGGCGCTGGTCAAGACCTATGCGCTGCGCAATGTGCTGCTGGGCATGTCGGGACAATTCTCGCGCATCGTGCCCGACGTGCTGCTGGAAGACTTTGAAGCGATCGTCGCGGGTTCGCCCGAGGATGCCGCGGACCTGGCCGATACGGCTGCCGCTGACGGTGCCGCAACCGGCGCACCGGCGACAGCGGGCGGACGCGGCCAGGCGCTGGGGCGCTATGCCGTCGATCTGACCGCGCGCGCCGCCGCCGGCGAAATCGATCCGGTGTCGGGGCGCGACGAGGAAATCCGCCAGATCGTCGACATCCTGATGCGGCGGCGCCAGAACAATCCGCTGCTGGCCGGCGAAGCCGGCGTGGGCAAGACGGCGGTGGCCGAAGGCCTGGCCCTGCGCCTGGCCACAGGCGACGTACCGCCCGCGCTGCGCCACGTGTCGTTGTATCTGCTGGACCTGGGCCTGTTGCAGGCGGGGGCCGGCGTCAAGGGCGAATTCGAACAGCGCCTGCGCGCGATCATCGATGATGTGCAGGCCAGCGAAAAGCCCATCGTGCTGTTCATCGACGAGATCCACACGCTGGTCGGCGCCGGCGGTGCCGCCGGCACGGGCGACGCCGCGAATCTGCTGAAGCCGGCGCTGGCACGCGGGCAACTGCGCACCATCGGCGCCACCACCTGGTCGGAATACAAGAAGTACATCGAAAAAGACCCGGCGTTGACGCGCCGCTTCCAGGTCGTGCAGGTACATGAGCCGGACGAATCGCGCGCCCTGAATATGCTGCGCGGGCTGGCCGATACCTTGCAGCGCCATCACCGCGTGCTGCTGCTGGACGAAGCCCTCGGCGCGGCGGTCAAGCTGTCGCACCGCTATATCCCCGCGCGCCAGTTGCCCGACAAGGCCGTCGCCCTGCTGGATACCGCGTGCGCGCGCGTCGCGGTCAGCCAGCACGCCGTGCCGCCGGCGCTGGAGGATGCGCGCCGCCACATCCAGGTACTGGAAATCGAACGCGCCATCGCCGGCCGCGAGGCCCGGCTGGGCATGGGCGACGACGCCCGCGTCCAGGACCTGGACCGCCGGCTGGTCGAAGCGCGCGATGCCGAAGCCGAGCTGGCGTCGCGCTGGGAAGAAGAACGCACGCTGGGCGCGCGCGTGCTGGCGTTGCGCGAAAAACTCGACGACGCCGAAACGCCGGCGGCGCGCGCCGCGGATCTGCGCGGCGAACTCGGCCGCGCCCAGCACGATCTGGCGCGCGTACAGGGCGAGACGCCCATGGTCCATCCCGCCGTTACCGCCGCCGCCGTCGCGGCGGTCGTGGCGGATTGGACCGGCATTCCCGTGGGACGCATGGTGCGCGACGAAGCGCAATCCGTGCTGGGCCTGGCCGACACGCTGGAACGCCGCGTGATCGGACAGCGCCACGCGCTGGATACGGTGGCGCGGCGCGTGCAAACGTCACGCGCGCGCCTGACGGATCCCGCCAAACCGGTGGGCGTATTCCTGCTGTGCGGGCCCAGCGGCGTGGGCAAGACCGAAACGGCGCTGGCGCTGGCCGAGGCGCTGTACGGCGGCGAACAGAACCTGATCTCGATCAATATGAGCGAGTTCCAGGAACCGCATACGGTGTCCACGCTGAAAGGCGCGCCGCCCGGCTATGTGGGCTATGGCGAAGGCGGGGTGCTGACCGAAGCCGTGCGCCGTCGGCCATACAGCGTAGTGCTGCTGGACGAGATCGAGAAAGCCCATGCGGACGTACACGAAATCTTCTTCCAGGTTTTCGACAAGGGCTGGATGGAAGACGGCGAAGGCCGCCACATCGATTTCCGCAACACCATCATCCTGTTGACCTCCAACGTGGGCGCGGACCTGATCGCGCGCCTGTGCCGCGATCCCGAACTGGCGCCCGACGCCGACGGCCTGGCATCCGCGCTGCGCGAACCGCTGTTGCGCGCCTTTCCCGCCGCGCTGCTGGGACGCCTGGTCGTCGTGCCCTACCTGCCTTTGAGCGACGCCATGCTGGCGAGCGTGGTGGATCTGCAGTTCTCCCGCATCCGCCGCCGCCTGCTGGAGAACCACGGCATCGAACTGGCCGTCGACCCAGGCGCCACCGCGCTGGTGGCCGAGCGTTGCACCGAAGTGGAGTCCGGCGCGCGCGTGGTGGACGCCATCCTGACCAACACGGTGCTGCCGCATATCAGCCAGGCGCTGTTTACGGCATCGGCGCAGGACCGCGGCATCGCGCGCATCACCCTGGATGCCGCGGA